>JADGEK010000030.1 GCA_016744395.1 Gammaproteobacteria bacterium
GATATTACCGTCACCATGACGACTGCCTGATTTTTCTATGGTAATACCAGGCTCGTAACGGAACAGATCAGATTGTGAATAAGGTTGCAGTCTTTGAATATCTTCATTTTCAATAACACTGACAGAAGCCGGAATGTCATTAATATCCTGCTCTAATCGATGAGCCGTCACCTGAATTACTGCCTGTTCCACAGAGTCATTCATTGGTTCTACTGCGACCGCTGAATTGACCGGAATCATAATTACTGGTAACCAGCAATTTATCCAAATTTTATTCATTATTCGTTTTTGAAAACTATTCATAAAAGTACCTACAACACATCAAAAAATGATATGATATATTATATCATTTACCTAAGCAAATAAATTAGTCTGATTAAAATATATTAGTCCCTACAGTCGGGACACAGACAGTCAAGTTCCAGGTGAAAGCTGACCAGATGATAGCCAACTGATTGAATATTTTTTTCCTGTGCTTTGAGAATTATGGCTTCAATGGTAATTGCAGTCATAAGTTGAACTTACAATAGAACAATAGATGATACTTCATATCTTAGGCCATCAATATAATATGGCTGATAAAATTTTGTATTAGTGGACACTCAAAAAAACTTGACGTAGTTCATGTGAAATTTACAAACTGGACTTATTCAATAAAATCAAGTGTGAGTAAAAGGCGCTTTTCTCCTGTCCTGAGAGAGGGTGAACGATGAACCAGACCTGCATTTGCATTTCCTTCCCATAATTCACCTTTCATCAGCGCCACATCACAACGATTCAGCTGTTGTATATCTTTGGCATTCTGATAGATATTGGATAGTTCATCAGGAAGGCCATTGTTTCCTGTGCCGAGCTTGGTACGATTAACCGTATAATCAGGTAGCCATTCAGTCCCACTGCCCTGATAGGTCGTGATCAAACGACAAGGTACTTTATCGACATGAAAGCGTGGACACATAGTTCGGTCTATAATTGTTAAACGCAGCCCTGCCTGTTTCAGATCAAATAAGCTACAGAACATGTCTACTAATTCTGCTATATCTTCTCTTAATTCCAGCATGCAACTAGAAGTTTGCAGTGCTATAGACATTTCACTCTGAATAGTTTGTGGTGATACAGAGCTTTCGAATTGAAAGTTATTATTTGACAACAGAAAATCATTTACTGAATGAAGAAAATCAGATGATAAGCTACGACGCCAAATGGTCATATTACATAGCTCCTGATAAATATCAGTGAAAATAACAGGTTCATCTGATTCGGATGATATCCGTATATTTGAAGTTTTTGTCGGGGTAATTTCTATCGCTTGCATGGTGGTCATTTCTTCTACCTGGTGAATTAACTGTTATCGGTGTAATAAAAAATATTTATATATTATATTTTTATGATATGATACAACATATCTTTATGGTTATTTTAATTGCTTAGCAATTAGTTTGCAATGCCATTACTGGTAACTCGTATGCAGTGCCACTACAAATGAGAAAATTAGACTTATGTCAAGCCCACTTCAGATACTCTAGTCAATCTAAATTACAAGGAGACATCCATTATGAACCTAAAGCAAATTGCTTTAACTGTTTTTCTTTTTCCTGCTGCATTGTATGCCTTGCCCGGAGTATCGGCAGAGGAGGAACACGAGCATGAACATCGCCAGCATGATGCTCATGTGCATGGTATTGCTGCTCTGAATCTTGTGCTTGAAGGCAAAGAGGTCCACATTGAATTTGAAAGCCCAGCAGCCAACATTGTCGGTTTTGAGCATGCACCATCAACGGAAGCTGACTACGCAGTTTTGGATAAGGCAGTCGCTACATTAAAAGAAGGAAATCCGCTTTTTAAGTTTAATGACAAGGCGGGTTGTCGCATGGAAACAGCAAAGGTTGTCTCCTCTTTACTGGATGAAGAACATGATGGACATGAGGATGAGGATGAACATGCCTATGAAGAAAAAAATAATAAAGAACAGGAACACCAAGAAGATCATTCAGACATCGAGGTAAGCTATCATTTTGAATGCACTGCACCAGATAAACTGAAGCAATTGACGGTCGAGCTGTTCGATGTTTTTCCTGGGACAGAAAAACTCAAAGTGCAATACATTATTGAAAACAAACAAGGTGGCCTTGAGTTGACAGCAGCCGACCATGTTATCAAGTTTTAAAAACCGAGTTCATGAGTAGCTCGATTTATCCGCCTGGGATAGACAGGTTTCACTCAAACCATAGAGGTCTTTAAATTGATCATTGATGTAAAGGATCTGGAGTTTTGCTGGCAGCCCGATACACCAACGGTGTTGTCTATTGATGCTTTTCAAGTTGCTGAAGGAGAGCGCCTGTTCATTAAGGGGCCAAGCGGAAGTGGTAAAAGTACATTGCTAAGCCTGTTGTCAGGGGTTACGGCGGTCGTTGATGGATCGGTCCGCGTCATGGACCATGCATTGGAACAACTTGACAGTGTTCAACGAGATCACTTTCGGGCTAATCACATCGGTTACATCTTCCAAATGTTCAACCTGATTCCCTATCTATCAGTAGTCGACAACGTTATGTTGCCGTGTCGCTTCTCAGCTTACCGACACGCCAGAGCATTGACTCGTGGCAAGCAACTGGAGAGTGAGGCAATGCGCTTGCTGCAGCATCTCGATATGGACCATGGTGAACTTCACCAACGTGCCGTCATGATGCTGAGTGTCGGACAGCAGCAACGTGTTGCTGCAGCACGTGCACTCATGGGGTCACCGGAATTGCTGATTGCCGATGAGCCGACATCCTCTCTCGATGCAGATCATCGTGAGTCTTTCATTCGTTTATTATTTAACGAGTGCCGTGAAATGAATACCACGTTGATCTTTGTCAGCCATGATGCTTCGTTGCAACACCTGTTTGATCGAACTGTCGATCTTTCCGAGATCAATCGATCAAACCAATATACGACGGAGGTTTAGACTATGGCGATTCTTTCACTGGCTTGGAAGAGCTTAATCAATCGATATTTCACCGCCATGCTGACCGTGACTTCCATTGCACTGAGTGTGGCTCTGCTTGTGGGTGTCGAACGATTACGTATCGAAACCCGCGCAAGCTTTGCCAATACCCTGTCAGGAACGGATCTGATCGTAGGGGCACGTAGTGGACCAGTACAAATTTTGCTCTATTCTGTGTTTCGGATGGGAGATGCCACCAACAATATCTCCTGGAAAAGTTACCAGGATATTGCCACACATAAGAAGGTGGCCTGGACCGTGCCGATTTCGCTGGGTGATTCGCATCGAGGTTTCCGTGTTCTGGGAACAACGACCGCCTATTTCCAATATTATCGCTATGCTCGTGATCGCCGACTAAAAATTGCCGAAGGACAACAGTTTGCCGATCTTTATGACGCCGTTCTCGGTTACGAAGTAGCTGAAAAACTGGGCTACAAAATCGGTGATCCGATCATTATTGCCCATGGCGCAAGTGACGTGAGCTTTGCACGACACGATGATAAACCGTTTCGTGTGGCAGGCATACTGGCACGAACTGGTACTCCAGTCGATAGAACAGTGCACGTCAGCCTTGAAGCCATCGAGGCAATCCACATCGACTGGCAGAGCGGCGCGCCAATGCCCGGTTTGTCGATCTCGGCAGAGCAAGCTCGAAAGATGGACCTGACACCCAAGGTGATCACTGCAGCCCTGATCGGCTTGAAGTCGAAAACCGCCACTTTCCATATGCAGCGTTTTATTAATGACTATCCCAAGGAGTCACTATCGGCTATTATTCCTGGTGTGGCACTCAGTCAGCTCTGGAATTTGATTGGCATTGCCGAAAATGCGTTACTGATCGTTTCTGGATTTGTGGTCGTGATTGGGTTGTTTGGTATGTTGACAGCCTTATTGATAAGTCTCAATGAGCGACGCCGAGAAATAGCCATTTTACGTTCAGTCGGTGCGCGTCCGGTTCATGTATTCACGTTAATTATGAGCGAGGCGGGTTTTCTTACCTTGCTCAGTGTGCTGTTAGGTCTGGTGTTTCTCCACCTTATACTACTCGCAGGTCAACCAATTATTGAGAATCAATTTGGAATCTTTATCGAAATTGGTGGCTTATCCCCTTATGCCTGGAGCCTTCTTGGGGGTGTGACGTTGGCGGGTTTCCTAGTGGGTGTCATCCCCAGTTATCGAGCTTACCGATTGTCGCTTGTCGATGACTTGTCAGTGAGAGTATAGGTTAATGCGCACCTGGTTCTTCATATTTCTTGTCTTAGTCTACACCACGATGCTCGGCGGATGTGATCTGTTCAATGATGAGCAGGTGCAAACTGTGTCTCAGCTTTCCCAGCCGATGTCTCCAAAAAAATCAACTGCAAAAGAGAGTAGTGTCAGTGAAGAGCGGTTAAATCGGCTCGACAATAGCTCGAATGTAAACGCTAAAGAGATAGAATGGGATGCTCTGATCCCCGAGGGTTGGCAACCGTACGAGTTACTGGAACAATATAATATCAATGAGATGAGTGATGATGATATACGTTCACAGCAATTACTCGATAAACTCAAAGATCACTGGAAAAAAGCCCCCGTCATGTCAACTTATGATGGGAAGAAAATCAAGATCCCTGGCTTTGTTGTACCGATCGAAATGGATGCGAAAAACATCACTCAGTTCCTTCTTGTGCCTTACTACGGAGCTTGCATCCATGTCCCACCGCCACCAGCTAACCAGACCATCTATGTCGTGATTCGTGAAGGAGATACTTTTGATGGAGAGCTTTTCGATACAGTATGGGTAACGGGTATGATGCGTGTCGAACGTTTGTCAAGTGATTTAGCAGAAGCAGGGTATCGATTGGAGGGAGCAACTGTAGTGCCATATGAGTAGCACTTTTAATGTTTGCCTGGATGAAAAAAAACCTTATATCAAGCTTTATAACCCCCAATTAGGAACAACATGTTAATTAGCAATACACTACCTGATGTGACTTCTGATGTTACTGCAGAGAACCCCTTGCCTTTACAGTGGGTCGGCATGGAAGACATTTCAATCCCTATTTCAATGAGCCTACAGGATAGCCTGCAAGCGCTTGCTGCAAAAGCGGATGTATTTGTCAGTCTTGAAAGCTCAAAGGCAAAAGGCATTCACATGTCTCGCTTGTATACCATCATCAATCAATTAGTAGAGCATGAGTGTAACAAAGACACTATTGATCACTTGTTGGACGAGATGATACGTTCACAGAATGGTATATGTGATAGTGCCAAAATAAAACTGGTCTTTGGTATACTGGTGAAAAAGATGGCACTGCTAAGTGATGAGTACGGCTATCAATCCTATCCCCTGGCGATCAGTGCCCAGCGCAAAAATAAAAGTAGCAACTATGATTTTGATATCACCATCCCTTATTCAAGCACTTGCCCGTGTTCTGCATCACTTGCGCGGCAGTTGCATTTCAATGCGATTAATCAGCAATTTCCGGACTCAACAATTGACAAGAAAAAATTACTGGAATGGGGGCAATCAGAGGCTGGAACCATTGCTACCCCCCATAGTCAACGTTCTTATGCCTATCTCAAACTGCAATATAGTGATAATGAATGGCCGGACTTGATGGACTTAATACATCAACTGGAAGAAATTATCGGTACACCGGTTCAGACTGCGGTGAAACGTAGCGATGAACAGGAGTTTGCCCGTCTTAATGCAGAGAATCTTATGTTTTGTGAAGATGCCGCAAGACGCATAAAAAACTGTTTAGAACAAATACCATTCGTAACTGATTATTGGTTTAAGGTAGAGCATCAGGAAAGCCTGCATGCCCATAATGCCGTAGTGATTGATCAAAAATTTTAATTAAAAAGTATCCTGGTTATCTTGTATGCATGACAATAAAAAACAAATAACGATAAGCTTAGCTGATGGCTCCCAGCGCCAATTCCATGCTGGTGTAACTATTATGGAAATTGCCGAAGCTATCGGTTCGGGATTAGCAAAAAAGACTATAGCCGCTGAAGTGAACGGGAATCTTGTTGATAGTTGTGATGCTATTTGTCACGATGCGACTATTAAAATAATTACACCACGTGATGCACAAGGTGTTGATATTATTCGCCACTCATGCGCCCATCTATTAGGTCATGCGGTAAAACAACTCTACCCAACAGCGCAAATGGTGATTGGTCCGGTTATTGAAAATGGTTTCTATTATGATATTGCCTATGAGCGGCCTTTTACACGAGAAGATCTTGCGTCGATTGAAGAGCGAATGCGAAAATTGATCGCCACACACTACAATGTGGTAAAACGCCTTGTACCCCGTAACGAAGTTATAGAAATATTTCACAATCGCCAGGAAAGCTATAAATTACAGCTGATAGCTGACATGCCTGATACAGAAGAAATGGCCCTTTATTATCATCAGGAATATATTGATATGTGTCGTGATCCTCATGTGCATAATACCCGTTTTTTAAAACACATGAAGTTAACTAAAATTTCTGGTGCTTATTGGCGTGGTGATTCAAAAAATGAACAACTGCAAAGGATCTATGGCACCGCCTGGGCCAATAAGAAAGATTTACGCAGCTATTTGATTATGATGGAAGAAGCGGAAAAACGTGACCACCGTCGCCTGGGTCGAGAACTGGATCTTTTTCATTTTCATGAAGAGGCACCAGGTGCAGTATTCTGGCATGCGAAAGGCTGGATTATTTTTCAACAGCTCATTGAGTATATGCGTCGTCGTCAACAGCAGACAGGCTATGTAGAAGTGAATACGCCGGATGTTATGGATAGAAGTTTATGGCAAACCTCTGGACATTGGCAGAATTACAATGAGCATATGTATACCACGGATACATCCGATGGGCGCCTGCTGGCACTTAAACCCATGAATTGTCCAGGTAGCGTACTTATGTTTAGCCATGGCTTAAAAAGCTACCGTGATTTACCCATCCGTATGGCGGAATTTGGCAAGGTCCATCGTTATGAACCTTCCGGTTCGCTACATGGTTTATTTCGAGTGCGTCATTTTACCCAAGATGATGCACATATCTACTGTACGCCGCAACAGATGCAACAGGAATGCACTCAATTAGTTTCACTGGTTCTCGACATTTATCGTCAATTTGGCTTTGACGATGTGGGTATTAAACTGTCTACTCGGCCTGATAGTCGTATGGGGGATAATGCGATGTGGGATGTTCTTGAATCAGCATTGCTGGAATCTCTGCAAAGCCTGACTTTAGATTACCAGTTAAATCCAGGAGAAGGCGCGTTTTATGGCCCTAAACTAGAGTTTGTTTTACGTGATGCCATTGGTCGTGACTGGCAGTGCGGCACTTTACAGGTAGATATGAATTTACCCGCCCGATTTTCCCTTGAATACATCGATGAGAAAAACCACCGGCAGCCACCTGTAATGCTGCATCGTGCCTTATTTGGTTCACTTGAACGTTTTACCGGCATTCTTATCGAACATTATGCAGCTAAGCTGCCTGCCTGGCTAGCCCCCGTACAGGTATCTATATTAACTATATCGCAGGCATTCAATGGATACGCATCAGGTTTACATAAAGTAATGGAGGCTGCTGGCTTACGAAGTGAATTGGATACTAGCAAGGAAAAAATCGGTTATAAAATTCGTCAACATAGCCTGCAGAAAGTCCCTTTTATGCTGATAATCGGTGCTAAAGAAGTTGCAACCAACCAGCTCAACCTACGCTTGCGCAGTGGTGAAAACCTGAGCTTTCCTAATATAAAAAGTGCTGTGGACTATCTCCTTCAGTCCTGTATAGCACCCGATATGACTGAGCAAACTGATATGCTTGAAACAGCGATACAGCTTTTGCATACGGCATAAGGCTGTGTGCCTGGAATTTAATCATAAGAACTGCAAGTCTGACTGACAGCAGTGTGACAGTAATCAAATCACTTTTTTAGGTATTACCTTGAGCTATCCCATAATACTCGCATCAAGCTCACGCTTTAGAAAAAAAATACTGACAAAGCTTGCATTGCCATTTGTTGCATTTTCGCCTGATATAGATGAACAGAGGATGACGGGAGAATCACCTGAGCAGCTGGTGACACGGCTTTCCAGCTTAAAAGCGCAGGTTATCAAAGCAGATTATTCAGAGCATCTCATTATTGGTTCCGATCAGGTCGCTTGTATTGAAGGTGAAATACTGGGCAAACCCGGTAATTATGATAAAGCACGGGCACAGCTGCAATTCGCATCCGGTAAAGTAATCACTTTTTATACTGGCTTAACACTACTCAATAGTAAAACAGGGCATGAGCAAACAAGCTGTGAAACATTTAAGGCTCACTTTAGGAATTTAAAGGATGAGCAAATCACCCGTTACCTTAAAAAGGATAAACCTTATGATTGTGCAGGCAGCTTTAAATCAGAAGGATTGGGTATTGCTTTATGTAAAAAACTTGAAGGTGATGACCCGAATACTCTGATTGGATTACCTTTGATAAAACTCATTCATATGTTGGAAAAAGAGGGTATTCCTGTACCCTAACTATCGTACTGCAAAAATTAAGACTGGATTCTCAAATAAATCATGATATGATACATCATATCATGATTGTATGGTGTTTTTATTGAGGGGAGTGTTGTCGTTGTGAAAGCTGTTAGTTCCGCTGGTGCCAGGGAAGTGCCTAAAGATAAAACGGAGATGACAAAGAGCCAACGCCATTCTTTGCTCCAACTTGGTGTTGGCTTACGTTTGGTTCTGGCAGGCCTGGGCTCGGCGGTCATCTGGGGAGCTATTGCATGGGCGCTGATATGAAAAAGGAAATACTCCGATTTGAAAATCTGACATTGGGATATGAGCGTCATCCAGCAGTGCATCATCTGGATTTCAGTGTTCGACGCAATGCTATGGTGGCGGTGGCGGGTCCCAATGGCGCTGGCAAATCCACCCTGCTCAAAGGAATTATCAGAACCATCAAACCCATGGGCGGTTCGATTCGACTCTGTGGGATCAAGCAGCGGGAAATTGCCTATTTACCACAGAGGACATCACTGGATACAACCTTCCCCATCACCGTTTTTGACATGGTTGCTATGGGTATGTGGCAAGCAGCGGGTGCCTTTGGATGCTTTGATAGACAAAGAAATGCCCGTGTTATGCAAGCATTGCAGCGTGTGGGTTTGGCTGGTATGGAACACCGTCCTATTGGTTCCTTATCTGGAGGACAGGCGCAGCGTGCGCTGTTTGCCCGCCTGCTATTGCAAGATGCCTCTTTAATTCTTCTTGATGAACCCTTCAATGCCATTGACTCAGCCAGTGTGCGGGATCTTTTGGGGCTGATCCATACCTGGCGCGAGGAGGACAAAACCATACTGGTGGTGCTTCATGATCTGGATCTGATCCGGTCTGCCTTTTCGGAAACGATACTGCTTGCCCGGGAGTTGGTCGCAGGCGGAGCGACCGACAAGGTACTCTCAGCATACAATTTAAGTCAGGCGCAACACCTTTGCGAGAGATTTGAAAGCCAATCTCTTCTGTGTGAAAGAGGATAACAGTGTTATGTATGATTTTTTTATCGGACCATTTGAGGAGTTCGCCTTTATGCGTCGTGCCATGGCTGGTTGCCTGGCACTTGCTTTGGGGGCAACTCCAGTAGGGGTCTTCCTGACACTGCGTCGAATGAGCTTGACCGGTGATGCCATGTCCCATGCCATTCTGCCTGGAGCGGCAGTGGGGTATCTACTGGCTGGTCTCTCCCTTGGAGCCATGACGATTGGTGGAGCAATTGCTGGATTCACCGTCGCCATGTTATCGGGTTGGGTGGCACGTGTCACTGCTGCCAGGGAAGACTCGAGTTTGGCTGCCTTCTATCTGATCTCCCTTGCGACTGGTGTTTTAATCGTCTCCATGCGAGGTAGCAATGTTGATCTGCTGCATATCCTGTTCGGTAGCGCCTTGGCATTAAACAATGCGGCGCTGTTTCTGATTGCTGGTATCAGTACCACCACCCTAGTGGCTCTGGCTATTTTGTACCGCCCTTTGGTTATGGAGTGCCTGGATCCTGAATTTCTTCGCTCAGTGAGCCGCCTGAGTCCTGTGGCACACTACGGTTTTCTTTTTCTGGTTGTGCTCAATCTTGTGGGAGGCTTTCATGCACTTGGCACCCTTATGGCTGTTGGTATCATGATCCTACCAGCAGCAGCGGCACGATTCTGGTCCCGAGATATTAGCAGATTGCTGGCGGTTGCGGTAACGGGAGCTGTGGTGAGTGGTTACGTGGGTTTGCTGCTTTCTTACCATGTCGGACTGCCTACTGGGCCAGCAATCATCCTCACTGCGGGTTCATTCTACATTCTATCATTAACATTTGGTGTCGATGGCGTAATTCGCTCACACATCCACCCTAAACGCCATTTTCAAAAATGACACTTTTCCCATTAACCTTAAGGAGAACTTTCTATGATCTTCAGATGTTGGCTTCACACTATCGCCATGTACTTAATAGCACTGGCCATCTCAACCCCTCTATGGGCGGAACAGCCGTTAAAGGTCGTTGCCTCGTTCAGTATTCTTGGCGATATGATTCAGCAGGTAGGCGGGAATCGAATCGAGGTCACCACCCTCGTTGGAGCGGATGCCGATGGACATGTTTATCAACCCACGCCTGCTGATGCTCGTAGCGTGGCACGTGCGGAACTTCTGGTGGTCAATGGATTGGGATTCGAAGGCTGGATTGAGCGTCTCATCCAGGCTTCTGGCTACAATGGTACGGTCATTACGGCGACAGATGGCATCAAGCTGCGAAAGATGCAAGAGGCTGACACTGATCCCCACGCATGGCAGAGCCTGGCTAACGCCAGAATCTATATCCGCAATATTGTTCATGGACTTTCCCTGGCTGATCAGGCAGGTGCATCAGTCTATAAGGCCAATGCAGCACGTTATCTGGATAGGCTGGACGCTGTTGAGGCTGAAGTGATCAGCACCATTGCTTCCATCCCGGCGCATCGCCGTAAGGTCGTGACCATGCACGATGCTTTTGGCTATTTTGAGACGGCTTATGGTCTTGTATTCCTGGCACCAGTTGGGCTCAGCACGGAGTCTGAAGCATCGGCAGCGGATGTGGCCAGCTTGATCCGTCAAATCCACAAGGAGCAGATACCAGCTGTGTTTATAGAAAATATATCCGATCCCCGGCTGTTGCAACAAATCAATCGCGAAACGGGTGCACGGATCGGTGGTGTGCTTTATTCGGATGCCCTCTCATCCAGGGATGGACCTGCGTCAACCTACCTGGATATGTTTCTTTACAACACTCATACCCTTACAAAGGCGCTCAAGTAAGAACAACCATCATGAAGCTGACATACAGAAAAATCATTTATTTTGCAAAACTAATGATAAGATATGTTGTATCGTAGAGGTGATGATATGTTGGCTAAGTGACTGTTTTCTTAATAAAGAGGTTTAAGTCAAAGGTAAAGCATTTAGCAGACAAAGCAGGGGGTTATGACCCATGATATAATTAAAGAACAATCATTAGAGGTGGATTTCATGAACAAGATACAGGCAATCATTGAACACGCAGAGCGACATTGCAATGAACATGGCGCACGATTAACCAATAAGCGAAAACAAGTGCTTTCTGGATTGTTGCAGTCTGAAAAAGCCTTGTCAGCCTACGAACTGGTGGAATATTGTAAAAGTGAATTTGGTGAAAGCCTTCCGGCAATGTCTGTTTATCGTATTCTGGACTTTCTTGAAGATGAGCAGCTGGTACACAAACTTAACCTGGCTAATAAATATGTTGCTTGTGCCCATATTACCTGTAAACATGACCATGAGGTACCGCAATTTTTAATTTGTTCAAAGTGTCAAAGGGTTAATGAAATCAGCATCAATAAGTCAACGATTGATGCGTTAAAGCGCAATGTAGAAAAAGCAGGGTTCCATTTGGTCAGCCCTCAGTTGGAAATGAATTGTATTTGCGAACAATGCATAAATAAAGCAGCTTAGGCACAGTAAATAAAAATCGGATGGTATTTATTTGAATCACACAGAAAAATAAAGATATTTTTCTCAAGTACCTACCTATGAGCAAAGGATAAAGGCCAATAGTCTTTTTACCAGACAAATGATCATAAATTGCCTCATGATCTAGAGGCATGAAGGAACGATGTCTACAATCCCTATACTTAACTCTGGGTTTAGTACATATATTACTGGTTGCCACTCATTTGAACAGGCTACAGAATAACCACTTCTTGTTTTCCTGGCGTGTTGCAAAGATATTTTTACAACCATGAAATAATTGAGCAAACAGCTCAACCTTTTGGTTTGTGGAAAGTTTATAATTATGGAATCTCTGGCTAGAATTATTTTCAATTGCTCTATAAGAAAAAGCCTGCTTAAGAAATTGTTTCTTTTGAGAAAGCAGAGTGGCCTTTTCTTGTTCTAACTCAAGTAGACGTTTGTCAATTAGAGGTAACTTTTATACTTACATACAGTATTATAAAAATAATGCATCTCAGACTTGAAAGTCGCCCCTAGAGAAAATATTGTAATATACAGAAGAATGATTTTTAATAAGAATACCAACCAAATCAAAGATTTAATTGGTAGGCGCGAGTAGATTCGAACTACCGACCCCCACCATGTCAAGGTGGTGCTCTAACCAACTGAGCTACGCGCCTATAGGGCCAACTGAGTTTCAATGTTTACACAGTGAAATCAGTGTGTTTCATGAGATACGAGATGTACCAGAAACGAAGCGTATGATACCTAGGCTTATGGGATTTGGCAAGTCTTTTTTGACTTAAAGCCTTATAAATTTATCTTGAAGGACTTTTATCTGGTCCCGTAGGTGTGCAGCTTCTTCAAATTCCATATTTTGCGCATGAGCATACATTTTATCTTCCATTTCTTTCATTTGTTTCTCCAGCTCTGGCCCAGTCATTACATCATACCGACCTGCTTGTTCAGCCACTTTCCTATTTTTTGCCACTGCCAGACCTGCGCCTGGAATTGTGGCCTCCAGAATATCCTTAACTGATTTTATAATACCCTGAGGCGTAATACCATGCGCCTGATTATAGGCCATTTGTTTTTCTCGCCTCCTGGCGGTTTCACTCATGGCTCGCTCCATTGAGCCTGTTACTCGATCGGCATAAAGAATCACTCGGCCATTGATATGTCGGGCAGCACGTCCCATTGTCTGAATCAGTGAGCGTTCAGAACGCAAAAAACCTTCTTTGTCAGCATCGAGAATCGCCACGAGTGAGACCTCAGGGATATCCAAACCTTCCCGAAGCAAATTAATCCCCACCAGCACATCAAATTCGCCCAGCCTCAAATCTCGAATGATTTCAACTCGTTCAACGGTATCAATGTCTGAATGCAAATAACGCACCTGAATACCATGTTCCAGATAATATTCGGTTAAATCTTCAGCCATTCTTTTGGTCAATGTCGTGACTAGAACACGTTCTTTTTTTGCTATATTTTTATGAATTTCTGAGATTAAATCGTCCACCTGTGTGGTTGCCGTTCTCACTTCAACAGGTGGGTCAATCAATCCTGTAGGGCGGACAATTTGCTCTGCAACCGTTTCTGATTTTTCTGCTTCATAATTACCTGGCGTGGCTGACACAAAAATGGTTTGGGGGGCAAGACGTTCAAATTCATCAAATTTCAAAGGACGATTATCCAGTGCTGACGGTAAACGAAAACCATACTCCACTAAATTTTCTTTTCGTGATCGATCCCCTTTATACATTGCCCCCACTTGCGACACCGTCACATGGCTTTCATCAATAAAAATTAAGGCATCATCAGGCAAGTAATCTAAAAAGGTAGGGGGGGCAGCCCCTGGTTCACGCCCTGAAAGATAGCGTGAATAATTTTCAATGCCTGAACAATAACCCAACTCCATGATCATCTCAATATCAAGCTGTGTGCGCTGTTCTAAGCGTTGTGCTTCAACCAGTTTGTTTTGAGAATACAGTTGAGCCAGTCGCTCTTTCAGTTCAACTTTGATCTTTTCAACGGCTTCCAGTAGTGTTTCTCTGGGTGTCACATAATGCGTTTTTGGATAAACGGTGATTCGCGGTACACGACGTAAAATTTCTCCAGTCAAAGGATCAAAATAACTTAAGGCTTCTACTTCATCATCAAATAGTTCAATCCGTACAGCTTCACTGTCAGAGTCAGCGGGGTAAATATCAATCACATCACCACGAACTCGATAAGTGGCTCGATGTAATTCAACATCATTTCGCTTGTATTGTAATTCCGCTAAACGTCTTAAAATGGTTCGCTGATCAACCACATCTCCCTTAACCACATGCAATAACATTTTAAGGTAGGATTTGGGATCACCTAAACCATAAATACAGGAAACAGAAGCAACAATAATGGTATCTTTTCGTTCCAAAAGAGCCTTAGTCGCTGACAGCCGCATTTGTTCAATATGTTCATTGATAGAAGCATCTTTTTCAATAAAAGTGTCTGATGAGGGAACATAAGCTTCAGGTTGATAATAATCATAATAAGACACAAAATATTCAACGGAGTTATAGGGAAAGAATTCTTTCATTTCACCGTATAACTGTGCCGCTAATGTTTTGTTATGGGCAAGAATTAAAGTCGGCCGTTGCAGGTTCTGCATGATATTAGCCATAGTAAAGGTCTTACCTGAGCCTGTCACACCCAATAAGGTCATTGCAGCCTCACCATCTTGAATTCCCTCGGTCAGGGTCTTAATTGCCGAGGGTTGATCACCTCCAGGTGTGTACGATGAAACCAGCTCGAACGGCTTTCCCATAGTGTTTTATTTCTCTTTTGTTGTGACGAAAATGAGTAAAAAATATGCCCTTCCAAACACAGGTGTGCTAGAATTACCACTGTTTTTTTTATTAACTTTTTTACACCCGTTATTTTACGCTAGAGGTGCTTCACTTGGCTACACACGTATCCCAAATTAAATTATCCAATCGAGTTCAAGCAATCAAACCTTCTGCTACCCTGGTCATCACGGCAAAAGCAAAAGCGCTTAAGGCTGAAGGCAAAGCAATTATTGGTCTTGGGGCTGGTGAGCCTGATTTCGACACACCTGAACACATAAAAAATGCAGCAATTAAAGCCATTAATGACGGTTTCACAAAATACACTGCTGTAGGTGGCACACCTGAACTGAAGCAAGCGGTTTGTGACAAGTTCAAGCGTGATAATTCATTGACCTACACACCCGATCAAGTACTGGTTTCCAGTGGCGGTAAGCAAAGTTTTTATAATTTATGCCAGGCTTATTTAAATGAAGGTGATGAAGTCATTATTCCTGCACCTTATTGGGTATCCTACCCTGACATGGTGATATTAGGTGGTGGCAAGCCCGTCATTATCAGCACGGGAATAGATGAAGGTTTTAAAATTTCTCCTGAGCAGCTCAAAGCAGCCATTACCGATAAAACTCGTCTGGTGGTTTTAAATACACCCTCCAACCCAACAGGAGTGGCCTATACTCGCGAAGACTTAAAAGCCATTGGTGCTGTTTTCAAAGATCAGCCTGACATTATTATTGCCAGTGATGACATGTATGAACACATTGTCTGGTCAGATGAGCCATTTTGTACCATTGCAGAAGTCTGCCCAGACTTATATGAGCAAACAGTGACCATGAATGGTGTCAGTAAAGCTTACTCAATGACAGGATGGCGCATAGGTTATGCCGCCGGGCCAGCCAATTTGATTGCTGCAATGACAAAGATTCAGTCTCAAAGTACTTCTAATCCCTGCTCGATTTCTCAAGCAGCGACTCTGGAAGCTTTAAATGGCGATCAAAGTTGTATTCAAGTGATGTTAAAATCATTTAAAGAGCGCCATGATTTTGTTGTTGAAACCATTAATAACATTCCTGGAATGCAGGCTTTACCATCACAAGGGGCATTTTATACTTTTGTCAATATGCAGGACTTAATTGACCAAACTGAAGGTATCAATGATGATGTTGAGTTGACTGAGTACATCCTCAACCAGGCTGAAGTTGCTTTGGTTCCAGGTTCTGCATTTGGTGCGCCTGGGTATATGCGAATTTCATTTGCAACCAGTATGGAAAACTTACAAGAAGCAATTGCACGTCTGAAAAAACTATTTGCTTAAGCGGTTACTGAAAAGCAATAAAGAAAACAGTCATACCCCAGGGACACTTCCTCCGGGCGAAAAAAAGGCGGCCAAGTTAAAACCCTTTGCCGCCTTAATACCTCCATACCAAGCTACTTTAAATTTCAGGATTAATACACTATGAGTGACACTCCTTTTGTTATCGATATACAAGATTCAGCACACTTTGAACAGCAGGTCATTGAAGCATCCAAACAACAACCTGTACTGGTCGATTTTTGGGCAGAATGGTGTCAGCCCTGTAAAACACTAATTCCCCTGCTCACGCAATTAGCCAATGACTATAATGGTGCTTTTATCTTAGCCAAGGTCAATGCTGATGAACAACAAGAGCTTGTGGCGGCCGCTGGAGTCCGAAACTTACCCACCGTTAAACTATTTAAAGATGGTATGGTGGTTGATGAATTTATGGGGGCTAAACCTGAGAGTGAACTGCGCGACTTCCTCAATGCTCATGTTGATAAAGAAGAGGATAATAAAATCAATGAGGCTTTAGCCTTATCTGAATCAGGAGAACACGAACAAGCAATTACAATGCTAAAATCACTGAATCAAGAAGAGCCATCAAATGTAGACGTTTATGTGGCAATTGCTCAGGTGTATTTACAGTCAGGAGATTTAGATAATTGCGATGCAGTTTTAAAAGCACTGCCTGCAAACGTTCAGGTTTCTAATGAAGCAAAACAAATTCAGGACGAACTTAATTTGATCAGAGCAACCAGTGATTCGCCCGAAGTGGATGAATTGTTATCACAACTGGAAAAAGATCCTGAACAACATGATATTCGTATTCAATTGGCCAACCAATATATTGTGAGTCATCAATATGAACAAGCATTGGAATCATTACTTTATATTTTAGTACGGGATATGAATTTTCAAGAAGGTGAAGCAAAAACAAGCATGCTCAAAATATTTGAAATATTAGGCCCTGGTGAGCCTCTGACACGGAAATATCGCAGTAAATTAGCAACGTTACTTTATTAATGGGATTAGAGACAAGGCATGCCTTGTCTCTGCACTTAACTATTCCTTAGTACTAATCGCTGCAGAAAGGCGTTTCGCAGGCACATAACCTGGCAAACTGGTCCCATCTTCTAGAAACATGGCTGGGGTACCCTGAACACCTAACGCCTGCCCCAATTGAAATTGCTGAGCCACAGGATTATCACAGCTTTTCTCAGGAAGAGAATTACCTTCTTTAGCATCACCCATTGCCTTAGCAGGATCGTCTGAACACCAGACGCTCACTGCCTTATTATAAGAACGTGTGCCAATACCTGAACGAGGATAAGCCATATAGCGTATGGTTATTCCTTCTGCATTGTAGTCACTCATTTCACGATGCAATTTAACACAATAAGGGCAATCAATATCAGTAAATACCGTTACCTTGGCTTTTTCATCTTTTGCCGGGTAGACAATCATTTGACTCTCATCCATGGAATTGAGCAATTTGCCTCTCGCCTCACCCCGTTTTTTTTCAGTCAGGTTAGTACGTGTTTTCACATCAATCATGTCACCTCTGAACAGCATAGAAGCATCTTTATTGAAGTAAAAAATAGTAGAGCCAAAGCTCACTTCATAAATACCAGGCATTAAGGTTTCTTCAATACTCGTCGGTACAGTGCCTGGCATGAGTTTATCCAAGGCCGCATCCAGTTCGGGGGTTGATTTTGCTATGGCACTCATACTCAAAACGCTCATTGTAATGAGCGCTGCCATTCCAGGTATCGTATTCTTTTTCACTAATTTATTACTCTTATTTTTATTGCTGTTTTCATTAAAGAAGGTCATTCAATCTTTTCCGTTTTAGTCTCTAAAATTTGTAAATTGCAATGGCACAGAGAGATCTTCTTTCTTTAGCATTGCCATTACAGCTTGTAAATCATCACGTTTTTTACCTGTTACTCGAACTTGTTCACCCTGAATTGCAGACTGAACTTTAAACTTTTTATCTTTGATGAGTTTGACAATTTTTCTGGCACTGTCTTTATCAATGCCCGAACGGATAAGCAATTTTTGCTCCATTGTTTTACCGTTAGGTTTAATATCACCCTGCTCCAGACTTTTTACATCGACTTTTCGACGCACAAGCTCAGTCAGCATAATATCCAGCACCTGCTGGACCTGAAAATCACTTTCACTGATCAATGTGACTTCTTCTTTTGACTGCTTAATAGTCGTTTGAGTTCCCTTAAAATCAAATCTTTGTGTAATTGCTCTATTCGCATTACTGACAGCATTGGTTAATTCATGCATATCAATCTCTGAAACAATGTCAAATGCAGGCATTTTCTTTCCTATATGAGTTTCCTGGCGAATATAGCGTAATATAACAGATATATTCCATGAAACAGATGTATGTATAAAGACTGTGTCTTAAAGTATGTATTAAGACAACCTATTTTAATTAGCACAAAGAAATTGTCAATTTTTGTACAGTTCCATACTCCAGAAAGCATTTATCCCCTGGGGTGATGCTGTGCATGTAGATCTTTTAAGCGCTCTTTTGCAATATGTGTGTAAATTTGAGTCGTTGATAAATCACTATGCCCTAATAACATTTGCACCACGCGTAAATCAGCACCATGATTCAACAAGTGCGTGGCAAAAGCATGTCGTAAAACATGAGGCGATAATGTACTTGAAATCCCCGCTCTTTGAGCATAACGTTTGATCATATGCCAAAATGTTTGCCGCGTCATGCCACCACCTCGACGTGTCACAAATAATTTATCTGAAATAGCAACACCTAATAAATCTGCTCTGGCA
Organism: Gammaproteobacteria bacterium; assembly: GCA_016744395.1. Taxonomy (GTDB): domain Bacteria; phylum Pseudomonadota; class Gammaproteobacteria; order GRL18; family GRL18; genus GRL18. The sequence goes on from JADGEK010000030.1 coordinate 18,917, forward strand.
TTTTTGAGATAGTGGTCAATCCAGCTGAGCGCTTCTTCCCCCATGGGAACCAGACGCTCCTTGCTCCCTTTACCCGTCACTCGAACAACTCCTTGCTGGAGATTAGCCCCATAAATTTCCAGACCAACCAGCTCAGAAACCCGTAACCCAGTGGCATAAATAAGTTCCAACATGGCTCTGTCTCGTAAGCCCAGCGGATCGTCTATATCAGGGACCTCTAAAAGTGCTTCTACTTCTCTTTCAGACATTGTTTTAGGTAGTGGGCGTCCCAGTTTAGGAGACTCTAATAAAGCACTGGGATCAATGCTCAACTGATTTTCTCGGATTAAATACTGGTAAAATCGACGAAAAGTGGACAGCATGCGTGCAGTGGAGCGAGCCTGAATACCTTGTTCAAATCGATACGCCAGATAAGCTTGTAAATCCACTTTATCCAATAGGAGTAATTCAGAAGCTTGCCCAGCAGCAGACCATTTTGACAGCCCTTTTAAATCACTTTGATAGGCACTTAAAGTATGTTTGCTTAAACCATGCTCCATCCATAAAGCATCGATAAACTGCTCAATCAAGCGTTCATCTTTTTCAATTTGGACCTTATTTAAGACCTGTTTATTCATCCTTTTCTTTTTTCGTATAAAGCAGCTTCATGAGCGAGTAACCACTGTTTTATCCGTAAAAAATTAATGTCGCCTTTCTGCACATCAAGTGTATCACCCGCATAGCCACCCACTCCGGAAGCTGAAACCACTCGATGGCAAGGGATAATGACTGGAAAAAGATTTCTCCGACAAGCGTTTCCAACCGCACGGGCACTTGTATCGAGTTCTTTTGCCAATGCCCCATAAGTTTTTACTTCGCCTGAAGGGATTTCAGTTAAAGCCTGCCATACTTTTTGTTGGAACAGAGTACCCAGTTGAAAATTACAGGGCAAGGAAAATTGAAATGAAGCATCACTCAGATAGCATTCCAGCTCATTTTTTATTTTTTGAATGAATGAGTCATGATTTGGTTCAGAGTTAATTGATTCCCTTTCATTCTGACAATATCGGACGCCTGACAGCAAAAGCTTATCTTCTGCAGCAGAAAAAGAAATCGACAGTTGAAGTTGTTTATCAATAGGAAATGAGGTGATGATCTTGGTCATATTATCTAACGAGCATACTCCAAGGACACGTCCTCCGGGGCGCGCCCCAAGAGCACTTCCTCCGGGGCGCGCCCCAAGAGCACTTCCTCCGGGGCGTAAAAAAAGGACGCTTGATTCAAGCGTCCTTTTTTAGTTATGTTTTTTACATAAACCACAGTTAAAAAACTTAACTTAATCTCTCTTTAATACGGGCAGACTTACCACGAAGGTTACGTAGGTAGTACAGCTTAGAGCGACGAACATCACCACGACGTTTTACTTCAATCTTATCAACCATCGTGCTGTAAGTTTGGAATACACGCTCAACACCTTCACCGTAAGAAATCTTACGAACTGTAAATGCAGAGTCAATACCACGGTTACGAACACCAATCACAACACCTTCAAAAGCCTGGATACGCTCACGATCGCCTTCTTTTACTTTTACACTCACAACCACTGTATCACCAGGGCCAAACTTAGGCACTTCACGTCCCATCTGTTCTGCGTTTATAGCATCAATTATATTACTCATTCACTTGCTCCGATTAGCTTAGGCCCTGAACCCTGGCTGATGTTAAAAAATATTTAAAGATAATATTTAAGGTATATATTTTAATAGTACATATTTAAATGCACATATTTTAATATACATAGTTAAATGTTAACTAATTCCATTCTGTTCTTGGATGAACTCCTGCAGCAATCGCTGTTCCTGTTCACTCAATTGACGATTTTCCAATAAGTCTGGCCTTCGTTGCCAGGTACGTCCTAAAGACTGCTTAAGACGCCATTGTTCAATTTTTTTATGATTACCACTCAATAACACCTCGGGTACACATTGACTGACCTCGCTACCCTTTTCAAAAATAAGAGTTTCTGGTCGTGTGTAGTGCGGGTGATCTAATAATCCAGAATAAAATGAGTCATTCTCTGCTGATTCATTGTGCCCCAAAGCACCTGGTATCAGCCGGATTAAGCTATCAATTAAAACCATTGCGGGTAATTCACCACCACTGAGAACATAATCCCCAATAGAACATTCATAATCAACATAATGTTCAATCAGGCGTTCATCAACACCTTCGTAGCGCCCAGCAAGTAAAATCAGTTGTTCATTATCACTCAGTTCTTTGACTATCTGTTGTGTCAAAGGTTGCCCTTGTGGTGACAAATAAACGACTTTTGTCTTTTGAGGGTCAATCTCTTCATTAGAAATTGTCCCATTTTCTTTTGTAGACTCTTTTATAGAAAAAAGGGCCTCTTTAATTGGTTCTACTTTCATCAGCATTCCAGGTCCGCCGCCATAGGGTCGGTCATCCACTGTTTTATGCCTATCTTTAGTAAAATCTCTGGGATTTGTTATCTCCAGACTGATCAAACCATCACGTAATGCCCTGCCAGTTATCCCCGACTGCATCGCTTCAAACATTTCGGGAAACAAACTGATCACATTAATACGTTTTAACATATCTGCCTGAACATCAATTTGTTATTTACTGTCGCTACTTTCATTCCAATCAACAAGCCAGTCAACCTTAATGGTCCCAGCTTCCAGATCCACTTTTTTTACATAGTGTTCAAAAACAAAAGGTATTAAAATTTCAACTTCAGTTTCATTGAGAGTGTTGCTTTTATTTTGAATGGGTGTAATCACCAAAACATCGTTTGCAGCAGTCTCTATTAAGCGGTCCACTTGTCCCAACTCAATGTCTTCCAGATTAAACACGGTTAATCCAATTAAATCTGTCCAGTAAAACTCATCTTTAGCAGCCAGTTTAAACTCTGAACGATGTACGGCTAATTCTGCACCTATTAATTGGGCTGAAATTTCACGGTCATCATAGCCAGTAAAGTGTGCAACTACGCCTTTACCATGCGCTTTACCATTGTCCAGTTGAATGTCTTGCCAGTCGCCTTTTGAAGTACGATGTGCTTTATTCGAACTCATTTGATTAGAAGAGCCAGCCAACTTTATTTTTAAAGTTTTATAACGAACGATGTTTTCTCTAGGCTGCGTGTATGAGTAAATTTTCACCCATCCTTTCACACCATAGTATCCTGAGACTTCGCCCAGAATATGTAATTCGTTCGACTCTTCAGACATTCTTTCAGATCGCAGCAATAGTCCACCTCTCAATTAACAACCAACCAGTCAGTTAACAACTAATCAGTTATGCAGCAAGTAGTGCGACCAATGAAGCAGGCCTTAAGCAGCCGCCTTAGACTCTTTAAGTAAAGTATTAACACGAACTGAAGTTTGTGCACCTTTACCTAACCAATGCTCAACACGTTCATTTTCCACTTCAAGACGAACTTCCTGTCCACGAGCCATAGGATTAAAGAAGCCTACCTTCTCAATGAAACGACCATCACGAGCAGAACGGCTATCTGTTACAACAATCTGATAAAATGGGCGTTTCTTAGAACCACCACGAGCTAGACGTATAGTAACCATTAATCTAAATTCCTCAATATATTCAATAAGTTCCAGAGAAATATTTAATCTGGACTGTGCATTTCTGGAACCTTTATATAATGATGGTTGAAATGCTAATTGAAAAAAATCAAATTACAATTTCACCCCTAGTTAAACTAGGTGCTCATTAAGGCAGCTCAGAAAAGACGGGCATTTTACTCTAATTTCCACGCCAAAGAAAGTAATTTTTGTTTTTTTTTAGTCTTATTTAGCAAACAAGCCTTATGAAAATAAAAAGAACCCAGAGTTTTATTTTACTCTTATGTTTTTAATCAAAAAACAATCAAATAGGACTGTCGCGTTAATGGATTTCAACTCGCCCTAAAAAGGCATTTTTCCCATGCCACCGCCCATTCCTGGTGGCATACGCCCTTTCATACTGCGCATCATATTCTTCATGCCACCTTTTGAGAATTTTTTCATCATTTTTTGCATTTGCTTAAATTGTTTCAATAAGCGATTCAAATCTTGAATCTGAGTACCTGAACCAACAGTAATCCGTTTCTTACGTGAACCTTTAATCAACTCGGGTCTCTGACGTTCATTAGGTGTCATTGAGTTAATGAGTGCTTCAATTTTCACCAATTCTTTATCATTGACCTGTTCTTTCACCTGGTTGGGAATATCGCTTACTCCAGGCAGCTTTTCCATAAGACTGCTCATTCCACCCATTTTTTTCATTTGCAATATCTGATCCCGGAAGTCTTCCAGGTCAAAGTTTTTGCCTTTCTTAATCTTTTTTGCCAGTCGAGCTGCTTTTTTATGATCAACTTTCTGTTGCGCTTCTTCAACCAGACTAAGAATGTCGCCCATTCCCAAAATGCGTGATGCCAGGCGGTCAGGGTGAAATGCTTCCAGAGCATCGACTTTCTCACCCACACCCATGAATTTAATCGGCTTGCCTGTAATTTGGCGAATTGACAGTGCCGCACCACCACGCGCATCACCATCTGTTTTGGTCAGAATAACACCAGTTAATTCCAAGGCATCATTAAAGGCTTTTGCTGTGTTCGCCGCATCCTGACCTGTCATGCTATCAACAACAAACAAGGTTTCAACAGGGTCAATAGCTGCGTGCAGTCCTTTAATTTCACCCATCATTTCATCATCAATATGCAGTCGACCTGCGGTATCAACAATGACCACATCTAAATGTTTTTTTCGAGCATGCTCTATAGCATTAAGGCCAATATCGACTGGTTTTTGTGAGACATCGCTGGGGAAAAATTCAACATCCACTTCCTTAGCCAATGTGGCTAACTGTTCAATCGCTGCTGGACGATAGACGTCAGCACTGACCACCAAAACCGATTTTTTTTCTTGCTTTAAAAGTCGGGAGAGTTTGGCCACACTGGTGGTTTTACCAGAACCTTGTAAACCTGCCATTAAAATGACGGCGGGAGGCTGAACATTTAATGACAGCGCATCATTGCTCTCACCCATCATGGTGATCAGTTCATCGTTAACAACTTTAATGAATGCCTGCCCTGGTGAAATGCTTTCAATCACTTCTTTACCAATGGCACGCTCTTTTATTTGAGCAATAAATTCTTTGACTACAGGAAGGGCAACATCAGCCTCCAGTAATGCCATACGAACTTCACGCAGAGTATCTTTGATATTATCTTCAGATAAGCGTCCCTGACCACGTAAATTCTTAACCGTTTTGGCAAGACGTTCCGTTAAACCATCAAACATAAATTTAATGCCCTTAAAATAATGTGTAAAACAGTCCATTATAATGACTATTTATGTGACTATAAAGTGTTTTTTGAGGATATTACTTGTCTCGATTCAAATATAAAAAAATGCCTCTGCCAACCAGGGACAAATAAAGAGCACATTCAATAACTTTACTTGCCTGGATTTCAAATATTTGCTATTGGAAAAATATTCTTTTTGCAAGAACTGCATAATGAAAGAGTTGCCATTAGCAATAAAGCATTCTATTATAGTCCCTTCACTCACAGATGAATTTATATGTTTATTACAGGATTTATTACAGGTATCCTTTACTTGGCTTCTGGAGCCTGGTTAGGCTACAACCTACTTAATGCCAAAATTGTTCAGGATGAACCCAATAAAAGCATTCTTTTAATCGGTGTCCTGGCTTCAATACTTCACGTCATTATTTTATTTTCAGATACCATTACCAGTGATGGATTGAATCCATCATTTGTTAATAGTGTTTCTCTGGTCTCCTGGCTAGTGGTACTCCTCTACCTGATAGCTGAATTACGTAAACCCGTTGAAACACTAGGCGTACTCCTTTTCCCTACAGCAGGTTTGGCCGTACTTCTACAACTATTCTGGCCTGGAGAAAGCACCATTAATAATATGAGCTTTGAACTGGAAGTTCATATTCTGTTATCGCTTCTTGCCTATGGTTTACTTGCCATTGCTGCAGGACAGTCCATTTTATTATTGATACAAACCCGATATTTAAAAAGCAAACACCCTGGCGGTTTTATTCGTTCCTTGCCTGCATTGCAGAGTATGGAGACATTACTCTTCCAAATGATACAAGTTGGCTTTATTCTGCTGACATTAGCATTGCTCAGTGGCTTTATTTTCCTGGATAATATTTTTGCACAGCATTTAGTTCATAAAACGGTTCTTTCAATGGTTGCATGGCTCTTATTTGCAATTCTTCTATGGGGTCGTTGGCATTTTGGATGGCGCGGTAAAAAAGCCATTCATTTTACTTTGGGTGGTTTTATCTTTTTGATGCTTTCTTATTTTGGCAGCAAAATGGTATTAGAAATCATTCTGCAAAAAATCTGATTGCTCTCCTATTTTCCTCACCAATTCTATAGACATGCTGAACACTGTTTTTAATCAGGTTTACTAAAATATGAACGACATTCCTATTAGTGCGCTTTTTTCTGTTTTAGGTGTTCTTGTTCTAATGTCTGGTTTTTTTTCTGGCTCAGAAACAGCACTGGTCAGCCTTAATCGATACCGTCTAAGACACCTGGTCAATTCAGGCCACAAAGGTGCCAAAGTAGCGAGTAAACTCCTGTTGCGCCCCGATCGTTTATTCGGTCTGATCCTCATTTTTAATAATTTTGTCAATATTCTTGCTTCAGCAATTGCAACCGTCATTGGTTTAAAACTCTTTGGCGAAGCTGGCATTGCCATTGCGACAGGAATTTTAACCTTCGTTATTTTAATTTTTGCTGAAGTAACACCAAAAACTTATGCTGCTCAGCATCCAGAGCAGCTGGCATTTCCCGCAGCTTACATTCTTAAATTTCTCATGCTGATTTTCTACCCATTGGTTTATTTCATCAATATGATCACTAATGGCTTACTCACTCTATTTGGTGTACACAGGTCTGCAGATAATGATTCCTTAAGTCCTGAAGAGTTACGAACAATTGTCAATGAAACAGGTTCTTTAATTCCAGCAAAGCACCAAAAAATGCTCATCAACATTTTAGATCTCGAAGCCGTTAAAGTTGAGGATATCATGATATCTCGAAATGAAATCGTAGGTCTGGATATGAGTGAAGAGTGGGAAGAAATTCTTGAGCAACTGACACACAGCCTCCATACACGACTCCCCGTCTATGAGAATGATATCGATCATATATTTGGAGTTGTTCATTTAAAAAAAGCTCTTAGCATTATCACTAAGCCTGGTTCAAGTAAAGATGATTTAAAGAAAATCATTGCGCAGTGTTATTTTATTCCCGAAGCAACACCACTGAATAAACAACTGCTCAATTTCCAACAAAATAAACGTCGAACAGCACTGGTTGTCGATGAATATGGTGATATTCAAGGAATGGTCACATTAGAAGATATTTTGGAAGAAATTGTCGGTGAATTCACAACCGATCCAGCCGACACATTGATGAAAGAGGTTCATCCACAAGATGATGGTACGATACTGGTTGATGGCAGCGCTAATATTCGAGAACTGAATCGAATAATGGACTGGGCATTGCCTACAAGCAATGCAAAAACAATCAATGGCCTTTTACTTGAATACTTAGAGTCTATTCCTGAGCCTGGAACAAGCGTACTCATCGGAAATTACCCAATTGAAATCAAACAAATAGCAGGAAATACAGTGAAAACCGTCATAATATCACCTCAACTTCATCAGGAAGTGACGCCTGATGAAGTTGAGCAAGAAGAAATGACTTAGATAAATACACTAAGAATTATGTTAAGTAAGCTTAACGCATAAAGACTGCTCATCGATAACTCAAGGGTGTCTATCTGTTAAAAAAGCGAAACTCACACAGACTGTGAACCAGAGCATGAAAAATCTTTTCTTTTTTACTATAGTTAAATGAAATCAGTCTCAAAATTGTGAGTCATTAGCTAAATAGCTTATAATTAAAGAATTTTTAAGCTATCCATTTTAATTTGATTTAATTTACTACAGGGATCAATGACAGTGTCGCAGGTGAGACTTCTATTTAAAGACCGAATTTTAAGCATTCATCCTTTAGATCAACACAATGAATTTATTATTGGCCATTCGCCTGATTGCCAAATTCACATCGATAGTCTGGCTGTCAATCCACATCATGCCAAAATTAAGTATGATGCTCATACTTATACCATTGAAAAGTTAGAGGGTGAGTCAAATATTCGAGTCAACAATAAAAATGTCGAGACAAATATTCATTTATCCGATGGTGATCACATCAGCCTGGGTAAACACACACTCATATTCACTTTCGATGAGCGTAATGAAGATCATAAATTCAGAGAACCAAAGCTAACTCCTACAATTGCCACTAAAAGTGGTACAGGCTGGATGCAATACTTAAACGGTCAGAAAATGGGTAAAACCCTACAGATAAAAAAGAATATGACCAATATCAGTGATGAAAAGTCAGAGCATGTTGCTTTAATTTCTGTTCGCTCAGATGGATTTTACCTGTCTTATCTCAAAGGTAAACATTCACCCACAGTTGATACAGTCAGCATTGAAGAGAAAAGTACAAAACTCACTTCTAACTGTCGAATTACTCTAGGCTCTCAAGAAATTTTATTTTACATTGATTAGACATTTAATGTTTATTCAAACCTGAAAACAAGGCAAAAAACACACCCATTACTTTCAGATCAATTGGTTTACTATTACAAGGCTCAAGCCACTTCCCCCAGTCATGCCATTCCGATATTCGCAAGCAATTATAGATGTAGTAGATAGCCCAACTTAATGCTATGGTAAACACCATCTACAAAGTCATTTTTTAAGGAGATAATTTTGTCTAATAAGCGTTGGTATTTCTTTATTCCTGTTTTTATTGGGATTATTGTTATCGTGTTGTTAAAACAAAACAGCACTGCTCCCAAACAAACACCTGCACAAGAAATGACCAAATCTGTTAGAACACTTTCTATTCCCAAATTAACAGTGACCCCGATGGCAATAGGCTATGGTACAGTGCGTCCAGTTTCAACCTGGGAGGCAGTTGCTCAAGTTGAAGGCATTGTCCTGGAAAGGCACCCACATCTTGGCAAAGGGGCCATTATTGAAAAAGGCAGTTTATTATTTCAAATTGATCCCGTTGATTATGAATTAGACATTGCTCAAATTGAAGCCGATGTCTTAGCCACTAAAGCACAACTGGAAGAACTTGACACCAAACTTAAAAATACTCAGGCTTCTCTTGAAATTGAGAAAAAATCACTTCAACTGACAAAAAATGAACTCAACCGTTTAAATAAACTGCTGAAAAAAAGCAGTGTCAGTCGTTCTGATTTTGAAACTCAAGAGCGCAGTATGCTGGCTCAGCAACAAAGCGTTTTATCTCAAAATAATTCACTTAAATTAATACCCAATCAAAAAGCATTGCTTGATGCACAACTCCAGCAAAAATATTCACAACTCAAACGTGCACATAGAAATCTGGAAAACACAAAAATTACAATGCCTTTTACTGGACGTATCTCAGCTGATAATGTTGAACTGGCTCAATATATTCGTGTCGGCGATACCTTGGCGTCAGCCGATGCATTGGATAAAGCTGAAATAGAAGTACAGATACCAATAGGCTATTTCCGAGGATTGTTACGTTCCGATAAAAAAATTAACCTACTTGAACTATCGACTCAACAGCTGAATAACAAACTGGGAATCACAGCACAGGTTGTTTTACGTGAAGGTGGCCTAATTACCCAATGGGATGCAAAATTTGCTCGTCTCACCGATACTCTGGATCCAAAAACACGTACCATTGGTGTCATTGTCGAGGTAGATAACCCTTATAGCGAAGTCACACCAGGTAGTAAACCACCCTTAGTGAAAGGTTTTTTTGTTGAGGTTCATCTGCAAGGTGCCCCCAGAGAAAATCGTTTAATTGTGCCCCGTTCTGCATTACATAATACACACCTTTATTTGGTCAACAAAGACTCTCGATTAGAGATCAAAAAAATAAAAGTGGAACTGTATCAGCCCGAATATGCAGTGATTTCAGATGTCATAGAAGATAAAAAAAGCAGCCCACTCAAAGCAGGCGATAAAATCATTATTTCTGATCTACTCCCCGCCATTCGAGGAATGCTCCTTTCTGCACAAGACGATCAAGATGCCAGTGACTACCTCAAAGCACTTACCCAAGATTCCAGTGCAAGAGCTCAGGGAGTCCAATAATGCTTGATTTTTTTACTCGCCATCCAACAGCAGGTAATTTATTAATGCTGTTGCTACTGTCCCTTGGACTCATGTCTCTACCTTCGTTAAAGCGAGAAACGTTTCCAGATTTTGACCCTCAAAAAGTCGAAGTCCGAATTATTTATCCTGGTGCAAATACCGAGGACGTTGAAGAAGCTATCTGTCAACGAGTTGAAGATGCCATTGATGGAATCAATGATGTTGAAGAAGTCATTTGCATCGCCCGTGAAGGTATCAGCACGACCGCTGTCGAAATGATTGAAGGTGGTGATATTTCCCGCTTTATGGATGATGTGAAAAGTGAAATAGAGGCCATTGACAACTTTCCCGATGAAGTTGAACTCCCTGTTATCACAGAACTTGGGCGAACGGATCAAGTCGCTTCGATTGCAATCACAGGCCCCATGAATGAAAGTGATTTAAAAGCTTATGCAGAGCAGATTAAAACGAGGATGTTACGCGATCCTGACATTGCTCAAATCAACGTACTCGGTTTTTCAGAGCATCAGCTACGCATTGAAATCCCCAAACACATCTTGCATCGATACAGTTTAAATATGTCCGATATTGCACAGACTATCGCTCGACAAGGTGTTGATCTCCCCTCTGGTTCTCTTGAAACTCATGACTTAGATGTTCTGCTGCGTTTTACTGATCTGCGCAGAACACCTGACGAGCTCTCAGAGCTCAAAGTCGTCAGTGCCGACTCAGGAGCCGAAATTCGTTTAGGAGACATCGCCACCATAACGGATCGATTTGAACAAGACGAAGAAAAAACACTCTTTAACGGGCAACGTGCCGCCCTGTTAGAAATCATCAAACCCAAACAACAAGACTCACTCACCGTGGTTGATGCGGTCAAACGTGTATTAAAAGTCGAACGGGCTCGTGCTCCACCAGGTGTTACATTTAATATCACCAATGATCGTTCTTCCATTGTACGCGACCGTCTTTCTATGTTAGTCAAAAATGGTGCACAAGGATTAATTCTTGTCTTTTTAACCATGTGGCTTTTTTTTCAGGGACGGTTTGCTTTTTGGGTGGCACTTGGCTTGCCTGTTTCATTTATGGGTGCGCTCTTTGTTATGAGTCTGGTGGGTTTAACCATCAATATGATATCAATGGTGGCTTTATTAATTGCCACTGGACTTTTAATGGATGACGCCATTGTTATTTCAGAAAATATTGCAACCCACCTTAAAAAAGGGAAAAGTGCCGTTCAGGCTGCCATTGATGGTACCAAGCAAGTATCCCCTGGTGTTGTGTCTTCCTTTTTAACCACCATCGCTGTTTTTGGGCCTCTGGCCTTTTTATCAGGTGATATGGGAAAAGTATTGCAATTTATCCCAATGGTTTTAATCATCGTATTAGCGATCAGTTTGATTGAAGCTTTTTTGATTCTACCTCATCATTTGGCACATGCCCTTAAAGATCCAGCCACTCAAGAAACCTCACATTTTCGCCAGGGTTTTGAAAAAAGACTGGATATTTTTCGTGAAAAAACCCTGGGTTCCGCCATTGATTTTGTCATACACCAGCGTTATTTATTTGTTGGCAGTGTCATTGCACTCTTTCTCATCAGTCTGGGCATGATGGTGGGAGGCGTCTTAAAATTTCAGCCTTTTCCTGATATTGAAGGTGATACCATTGAAGCTCGTTTACTACTCCCTCAGGGAACCCCTTTATGGCGTACAGAAAGTATTGTCAAGAAAATAACAGACGCTTTAGCTGTCGTTGACAAAGAATTTACCCCAATTCAAAAAGATCAACAAAAAATCATTAAAAACATTCAAGTTAATTTCAATAAAAATTTGGATTCAGGTGAGTCAGGTCCTCACATTGCAACGATTACCGTTGACTTACTCACTGCAGAAAAACGCTCAGGCTCTCTGGATGATATTATCAATCTCTGGCGAAATTCTGTCGGAAAAGTGCCTGATATTATTGCCTTAAATTTCAAAGAACCCATGATCGGTCCTGGTGGTATACCATTGGAAATTCGTCTCTTCGGTGACAATATACAAGAACTTAAAGAAGCCTCATTTACATTACAAAACTGGTTATCCCGCTATGAGGGTGTACTTGATTTATCCGATAACTTGCGCCCTGGAAAACCAGAAATTCGCCTAAGCATGAGAGAAGGCACTTTTGCTCTTGGCATTGATGCTGCGACAATATCCAGCCAACTGAGGGCTGCCTTCTGGGGAACAACGGCCAATGAAATTCAAGTGGGTCGTGAAGCTTATGAAATTGATGTCCGTCTGGCAGAAGCAGATAAAAATACACTCTATGCGTTAGATGATTTTCGTATCACCGACAAAGACGGTAAACAAATTCCTTTGACCACTTTAGTTGACATTGAGCGGGCAAGAGGCTTTTCTCGAATCGAGCGTATTAACAGTCAACGCAGTGTCACTATCACTGGTGATGTCAATACCAAAATTGCCAATGCCAGTGAAATTGTTGCGCACACAAAGAAAAATTTTATCCCTGATCTCCTAGAACAATATCCAGGAGTCAATGCAGGTTTTGAAGGCCAATCCAGAGAAACAGCCAAAACAGCGGGTTCAATGATTCGCGGTTTCAGTCTGGGTTTGTTAGGCATATTTATCTTACTGAGCTTTCAATTTAGAAGTTATCTTGAGCCCTTATCCGTCATGTTTATTATTCCATTGTCACTGATTGGTGTTATATGGGGGCATTTATTGATGGGGCTCAATATGACCATGCCTGGCATTATTGGTTTTGCATCACTCAGTGGTATCGTGGTCAACGATTCAATTCTATTGGTCGAGTTTCTAAAGATTAAAATGGAAGAAGGTCATAATGTGATAGAAGCCGCTAAATTAGCCAGCAGAGCCCGCTTTCGAGCCGTACTATTGACGTCAGTCACCACCATTGCAGGCTTGATCCCCCTACTTCTGGAAAAGAGCTTGCAGGCGCAAATTTTAATCCCTCTGGCGACCAGCATTATTTTTGGCTTACTGGCAACCACATCGCTTGTTTTGTTAGTAGTACCCGCTCTATACAGCATTTTGAATGACTTTAAAACAAAAACTTAGTCCTATTCTTGATAGGCTTAAAGTTCACTTCCAGGAGGTTAATTTCAGATTGAATCCAGCGCATCAATGGCTTCAACTAATGTGTCAACACCATAAACCGTCATGCCTGGAGGTACTTTTTTAGGCGCATTGGCTTTAGGACAGATGCAGTGACTGAATCCTTGTTGAGCCGCTTGTTTGATGCGTTCTAAACCACTGGGGACGGCTCGTATTTCTCCAGACAAGCCCACTTCTCCAAAAGCAAGCCATTCTTGAGGAATCACTCGGTTTTGAAAAGAAGAAACCATCGATAAAATGAGAGGTAAATCGGTACTGGGATCTGAAATTTTAAGCCCCCCCACCAGATTAACATACAGTTCTTGATCAAAAATAGCCAAATCACCATGGCGCATCAAAATTGCGACCAGCATATTAAGACGATTGGGATCCAGACCAACAGCTAAACGTCTGGGATTGCCCTGACTGGATTCAACCACCAATGATTGCAGCTCAACCAACATGGAGCGAGAGCCTTCCCATAGTGCCGCAACCATTGAACCTGGATGTGGCTGACGACTGCGATTCAGAAAGATGGCAGAAGGGTCAGTTACCGCCCTCAAATAACCGTTGTCAGGCATCATGGCAAGAATGCCTAATTCATTAATTGAGCCAAAGCGATTTTTCTGAGAACGTAATTCGCGAAAACGAGAACTGTCCATCACCAGTAAATGCATCATCACATCAGCGATGTGTTCCACCACTCTTGGGCCAGCCACACTGCCATCTTTGGTCGTGTGACAAATCACAATCATCGCTACACCATTTTGCTTAGCATATTGAGTCAGGGCATGGGCACATTCTTTTAATTGCGTCACACCGCCTGGAACGCCCTGGACATCAGGATGATACATTGATTGAAGGGAATCAATGACAACCAGTTTTACTTTCAGCTCACTGATCATCGTCAGCACTGCTAACACATCAGTCTCTGCCGCAATATCCAGCTGCTCTGTGGGCAGTTTCAATCGCGCCGCTCTCATCGCGATTTGTGATAGTGATTCTTCCCCACTAAAATAGAGGGCGGGAGTATCATTGCTGAGTTCACAGAGCGTTTGCAGGGTGAGAGTCGACTTTCCCGCCCCTGGTGTGCCTGCCAATAAAATCACACTGCCAGGGACGATTCCTCCCCCTAGAACACGATCAAATTCACTGTTACGAGTACTAAACCTGGGCACTTCATCCAGTTTAACTTCACTGAGTTTCTGTACCGATTCTTTTGCCCCTGCATACCCCTTAAGACTCACCGATCCTTTTGAGCTTTTAAGTCCCTTGGGTTCTTTGAATTCTTTTAATGTATTCCATTCACCACAACTGTCACATTGTCCCTGCCATTTTGAAAAAGTATCACCACATTCATTACAGAGAAAAACTGCTTTGCTTGTTTTTGCCATTGAGATATTCTTTGTTACTTGATTAAAAGAGACTTATTGTACTCTTTCGTTGGTCCTGGAAACAGCCAGACGTGCATTGCGATCATTCCATCGTTGACCAACAAACTTTCTCATCAGGCCTTCAAATGTTCGGACAAAAACAAGATTTTTCATCATTTTATAAAAATGGCCAGGTTTTCTGGGAAATGCTCTAAGGGCCATGGATAAGCCAATTTCATCATAAACAATGTAGTGCCAATAGCCAGGTGGAATGTAAAGAACATCACCATGATTCAATTCCGCTATCTGCCCATCTAAATGCCGCAATGCGGGGTATTTTTCATAGTCAGGTTTATCATAATCAACACTGAATAAACTGCTAAAGGAAAAAGGCACATGGTACATAAATTGGCTTTGCTCTGGAGGAAACAGTAAAACCCTTTTTTTACCCCCAAAATGGCATAAAAAGATATCTGCATAATCAATGTCAAAGTGCATTTGCACTTTGGCTCCTTTACCACCCGCAAATAAGACGGGTAATTTCTTAAAAAAGCTCAGGCCAATTTCAGGGTATGAAAAATCTTTTACTAATTCAGGCACTTCAGCCAGGATATTATAAAAAAATAACCTCAGATCGTTTTCACCTTGCTCAAGCATCTCAAAATAGCTTTTTAACTCCATTTTTGAGGCCGGATCGTATTGGTGCCGGTAATCCAACGACGGTTTACTATCATATAGTGGCACCATTTTATGACCCGCTATTTCTTTGATGTACTCAATGCTCCATTTTTCACGAGCAGGCCAGTTTTCAGTCAATTGTTCCATGACAACAGGTTTTTCAAGGTGCTTATAGTTCTCTAGAAACTCAGTTTTGGTCAGAGTTTCGACTCTTTGCACAGGTGATTGTTTGATCATTTTATGCGTTGTGCTCATCACTATTGTTTATTGAATCCATTACATCTTAACGTATTTCTTACAAAATTAATCCGAACTAATACTAATCAACAAGAGAGTGATCTTATAAGGGCTTTCCCTATTCCTCATAAGAATATTAGTAAATTCTATTTTATTTATATGCAAAATAAATTACTATACCCTCATCGATACATCAAAACAAAAAAATATAACGTGTTGTATTGTTCGAAAAATAATTAAAACACATAATTCGATAGAGACCAAAGGAGAGTAAGATGGAGCTTTTTTCAGCAGATTGGATGAAAAAATTCATGACCGAGTGGAATAACGAAGCAACACTATCAGGTGAATTAGAAAAAATTGGCTTCAATTCTACAATCGCATACGGTATTGATGGTGAAGACCAGCCAAGAGGCATCATTCATATTGAAAACGGTAAAGCAACCAAAGCAGGTGCTTTTGCTGGTGAAGAAAATAACTGGGATCTACGTGCAAAAGAAGAGACCTGGAAAAGCTGGATGAAAAAAGAGATGGGTATGATGGGTCTTGGTGCTGCTTACACCACTCGTAAGTTAAAATTTGCCAATGGTGATTACAAAGCCATGATAAAAGACCCGCGTATGGCTGGCCCTTTCATTAAGAGTTTTACAGTCATGGGACGGGTATAGTTTTAGACTCTATTTTAAGACAGTTCAGGCTAAAAGAATACCCCTTTTTTGTACGTTTGGCTCCATGTTTTATCTTCATTCACAGCCCTCGGATGATAAAACATGTTGTGCAGGATGCTTTAGCAAGCAAACATACAAAAAAGGTTTTCTCATTTAGGGGCTTCTTGTTTAGATACACCCTTATTAAAGTACATCTTACTTAAGTAAAGAGTTTTGCGCCTTTTTAAAATAGCCTATCATTGTTTTACCTATCTTTGTATTATCCCAAATTCCAGTAAAATCAGAAGCGCCTGGCCCATAGGCAAAAACAGGCACCATTTTCAGCCGTATGATAGGTGCTGGTAAATTTGGATTCAGTCATAACCTTTTCTGGTCATCTCAGGTAAACTCACTCTTCGTTCATTGGCTTTAGAAAGGTGTTTTCTTGAAAAAAGACCAACCACTGAACTCACATCACCTAGTTGTTTAAATTCTTCTTCAGTTTGAATCACATAAGTTCTTTGAGTTAAATCAGCCCCAAATGCTTAAATTGTTCTAAATTAATCTGGCCTTTGGCAATTTTTCCTGCCGGTATCTGAGCAATGCCCATACCATCACCAATAAATAGGATGATATTTTTAGGTATGGGTGGTGGTTCAAGCGCAGAGACAGGCAATAAGAACAAAGATAAGGCAAGGAATATAAACCGTTTCAAAATATTCACCTATAAAATCGTAAGACATCAATTAATGATAAATTTTACCATTAATTGTTTGAAAATGATCTATCCATTACAAATGGCACCCAACCAAAAACAATAAAAATTAAAAACCAAGTATTTTATTTAAGTATGCGCCTCGAATGTATCTAATTTCACCACTAAGAGACATTTCTTTTAAAACCGGGGTGATCAGGGGGAGCAAATTAACATTTTTTTTATTAACAAAATGAAATAAATCAAGGCGTTGAAGCACTGAACCTACAGGCTTGATGTTATGATATTTGTACTTATAAATCATAAAGAGACCTGTGGCTTTTGCAGTGACGACCAGATCTACTTCATTATTCTGTAATAATTCAAAAGCGTCTATAAATCCTGGAGCCATCACTCTATCCATTCCCAAAGTGCCTTTTTCAATAAATTTAGCCCCCTTTACAATGGCAATTTTATAAGACTCTAAATCCGACCATTTTTCAATTTTTACTAATGGATCTTTACTAAAAGAAATGGCTTCAACATAATTAATCACCACAGGCACTTCTACCAGATTAGGGTATTTAGTGGTAATTTTTCTGATGCGGCTAATTTCACCATCAGTACGTCCTGAATTGGCTTGAATTAGCGACTCTTGAAGTGCCATATAATCAAATTTCGGGTTCAATCCAACTTTGGTATAAGCACGCTGAAGCACTTCAGCTGAAATCAGATGAACCATATTATCTTTACCACCAGAAAAAGTCAGAGCTTGAGTGACCGAAGTAAAGAATAATAATATCAGAGAAAATAATTTCAAAAGAAGTCCTTTTGAGAAAAAAAGGAAAGACATCTATTTAAAAATAGTATAGAAGAGAAAGCAATAACGATCAAATAAAAAAGCCTGGTAGAACCAGGCTTTTTTATAAATAATTGAAAAAATTTAAGTCAAACTTTTCGTTACTATTTCAAAAACATCTGGAGACAATTTGTCTCTTGCTGCCCTTTCAAGCTCAGCTTTCATCAAATTTTGTCGTGTCTCATCATAACGTCTCCAACGACTAAAGAGTTTAACCATACGTGAGGCAATTTGAGGATTAAACTTATCCAGAGCGAGGATTTGATCCATCACAAATTGGTAACCCAGGCCATTTGTATTATGAAAAGCTTGCAGGTTCATTCCAGCAAAAGCACCAATCAAAGAGCGTACTTTGTTAGGATTTTTAAGATCGAAACAAGGGTGTTCCATTAATGTTTTTACTTTTTCCAACACATTATCATGTTGTGATGATGCTTGAACAATAAACCACTTATCCATCACCAGCGCATCATCAGACCAGCGCTGTTCAAAGGCATCCAAGGCATTACAAGTCTGTTCAGACTCCAGGTGTGATAACTGTGATAGTGCCGCAATAGAATCAGTCATATTATTAGCAGATTGGAAATGTTTATAGCCCAAGGCTGCAGAAGCATCATCCTCCTTAGCCATTAAATAACTTAGAGCCAGATTTCGTAAGCTTCGTTTACCTGCTTCTTCAGCATTGAATTGATATTCCTCTGAAGAACTTAATTTATCATAACAGGCTTTAAACTGAGAATTAAGACGTTCAGCCATAAGCAATTTAAGCTGCTTGCGTATTGAAAAAACAGCGTCAACTTCAGCGACCTCAAGTTGTTCTAAAAGGTAAGATTCAGAAGGTAAAACCAGAGCTTGTGCTTTTAAGGCATTATCCAGAGTTGCATCCGTGAGTATCTGCTCACAGGCGTGAATAAACTTTTCCAGAGTCGCTGCATTAAAGTCTTCTTTTTTCTCAATGGCATCAAGAATCAATTGACTCGCTAATTGTTGTCCTGCTTCCCAGCGATTAAAGGGATCGGAGTCATAAGCCATAAGAAATGCGCGTTCAGCAGCAATGGTTTCTTTAGATAAATCATCTGGATACTCTAGAATAATGGGGGCAGAAAAGTCTCTCAGTAAAGATAGAACAGGTTTTTCATTAATATCTGTAAACTCAAAAGTTTGCTGTTTTTCTGTCAAAATCATCATGTCTTCGAGAATTTGTTCACCCTTTGCATTTAATAGTCCCATTTTAACCGGAATATAAAAAGGAACTTTTATTTTTTTCCCTGGGCTATTGAGTGTTTCATAGGGAGTAATGGCACAAAACTGTTCCAACTCAATGATAAATTTTTTCTCATCCGCAAGATAAGTTGTTTTAACGGTCACTCTTGGTGTACCCGCTTGATTATACCAACTCGAGAACTGGCTTAAATTAATTTGGCTGGCATCACTCATTGCAGAAACAAAGTCTTCTGTAGTCACCGCCTGGCCATCATGACGATCAAAATAAAGTTTCATACCTTTTTGAAAATTTTCTTCGCCTAGAACCGTATGAATCATACGAATAACTTCAGCGCCCTTATTATAAACAGTGACGGTGTAAAAGTTATTGATCTCCATGTACTGAGCAGGACGAATAGGATGAGCCATTGGGCTGGCATCCTCTGCAAACTGATGAGCCCGCAGAATTCTAACGTCACTGATACGCTTAACAGCTCTGGATTGCATATCAGAGGTAAACTCCTGATCACGAAAAACCGTTAAACCTTCTTTAAGGCTGAGCTGAAACCAATCTCGGCAAGTGACCCGATTACCCGTCCAGTTATGAAAATATTCATGACCAATAACACCTTCAATGCCTTCATAATCGTTATCAGTCGCACTTTGTGGATCGGCCAATACATATTTCGCATTAAATACATTCAGACCTTTATTTTCCATTGCTCCCATATTAAAGTCTTCAACAGCAACGATCATATAAATATCCAGGTCATATTCCAAACCGAAGACTTCTTCATCCCACATCATTGAATTTTTCAATGAGTGCATGGCATGCTCACATTTCTCTCCATTTTGTTTCTCAACAAAAAGTTGCAGTGTCACGTTTCGACCCGATATTGTCGTATAAGAATCTTCAATTTTTAATAAGTCACCTGCGACTAATGCAAACAGATAACAAGGCTTTTTAAAGGGGTCATGCCATATCGCATAATGGCGACCTTCGGGCAGTTCACCTTGCTCAACCAAATTACCATTTGACAGCATCACAGGGTATTTTTCTTTATTAGCAATAATAGCCGTTGTGAAAGTGGACATGACATCAGGTTGATCCAGATAAAAGGTAATGCGTCTAAAACCTTCTGCCTCACATTGTGTACAAAAATTACCACTGGACTGATAAAGACCTTCCAGAGCTTTGTTGGCTTCAGGCTGAGTCCATGTTTCGACTTCCAGAATAAAAGAGTATGGTACATCAGGAATGATTAAGTGCTCATCAGTGCACTGATAATCCAGCTCGCAAAGGGGCTGACCATTTAATAGAATTGATTTTAACTCTAATCCCTGACCATTTAATTTAAGCGTTTCATCACGGAAATCTGCTTTATGATTACGCAAAATTTCTAAACGGCTTTTAACGATAGTGACTGTTTTTTGCTCGCCCTGTTCATCTAAAACAGGTACTTCCAGCTCAAAACTCAGTTCTGTTCTGTTAATCACATAGCTGGGATACTGATAGTCTTTCAGGAAAATTGTGGTATTGTTACTCATATTCAAAACTGACTCTTTGTGTTATTTGACATAATAATTCATAGGCAATGGTGCCTGCTTTCTGGGAAATTTTTTCAATGGGTAAGCCCTTACCCCAAAGTATTGCTCTATCACCCATTTGAAATGGAATTTGATTTTTTTCTAAAGCACCCAAATCAACGGTGATCATATCCATAGAAACACGTCCCACTAAAGGCACTTCCATATTATTAATCAATACTGGTGTCCCTGATGGTGCATGGCGGGGATAACCATCACCATAGCCAATGGCAATCACACCAATGGTCATGTCCTCAGGACAACACCAACTCGCACCATAACCGATACAATCCCCTTTCTTCAAATTTTTTATTGAAATCAATTCGGATGAAAGTGTCATCACGGGTTTCAGATTTTCATCCAGTCCATTTCTAGAGGGTGTCGCTGTTTCAAAAGGCGAAATACCATAAAGCATGATACCTGGCCTGACCCAATCAAAATGTGCATCAGAATGGGATAGAATGGCGGCAGAATTCGCCATGCTTTTTTGGAATGAGTCTACCCCTTTCAGACAGGCTAATAAATCAGATTGCTGATTGAATTGTTTTATTTGGGTTTGGTTCGTAGGATTTTCAACTTCATCGGCACAAGAAAAATGAGAAATGACCACCGCAGGCAAATAATCTGCATCTATTTGTTGGTATTGATTGATTAAATATTCAAGATCATTTTCGGATAAACCAAGACGATGCATTCCCGTATCAATTTTTAGCCAGTAATCCAGAGTACAGCCACTCTCATATAACCATTGAAATTGTTCCAGACTATGAATCACTGGAATTAATTTTTGTGCTTTACATTGTTGATAGTCTTCAGCACAAAATACACCTTCTAACAGAATAATATTTTTTTTAATCTCGTGCTCAAGCAAGTACTTCTGTAAAATAAGTGCCTCATCGAGTCGAGCAACAGCAAAAGCATCACTTGCACTCAAAGCTTCTGCAACCTCTAAAACACCATGACCGTAAGCATTTGCTTTAATGACACTGAGTATTTTAGTCTCTGGTGCTGCTTGTTTAACCCGTGCTAAGTTATGTCTTAGAGCATCCAGATTAATTAATGCTCTTGATGTCACACTAGTCTTCATAGTCAATGGATGCATGATTCTCAAATTTAGTGTATTGTCCAATAAAGGTCAATCTTGCTGTACCTAAAGGTCCGTTACGATGTTTACCAATAATAATTTCACCCGTACCTTTATCTGGACTGTCTTCGTTATACACTTCATCTCGATAAATAAAAACAATTAAATCTGCATCCTGCTCAATCGCACCAGATTCACGTAAATCTGACATCACAGGACGCTTGTTAGGACGTTGTTCCAAACCACGGTTTAACTGAGATAACGCAATAACTGGCACATTCATTTCTTTAGCCAGTGCTTTTAAGCCACGTGAAATTTCTGAAATTTCATTCACCCGGTTTTCAGAACCGCCTTTTACCTGCATTAACTGAAGATAATCCACCACAATCAAACCAATATCATGTTTACGCTTTAAACGTCTGACCCGGGCTCGCATTTCGGTTGGTGATAATGCTGGCGTGTCATCAATAAAAAGTTTGGCTTCATTTAAAATAGAAACCGCTGAGGTCAGCCGAGGCCAATCATCTTCATCCAATTGTCCAGAGCGCACTTTAGTCTGATTGATACGCCCCAGAGATGACAGCATACGTAAAGTCAGTGACTCAGCAGGCATTTCCATACTGAATACGGCCACTCCAACACCAGCACCAATAGCTGCATTTTCAGCCAGGTTCATCGCGAAAGTCGTCTTTCCCATCGACGGCCGGCCAGCAACAATAATCAAATCTGCGGGCTGTAATCCAGAAGTCATTTTGTCAAAATCAGTAAATCCGGAAGGAATACCCGTGAATGTGCCACCATTTTGGTACAGTTCATCAATTCTATCGACTGTTTTTTTCAACAGTTCGGTCATGCCCTTAAAATCCTGACCAGCGCTGGCACCTTTATCCGCAATCTCAAAAACGGTCTTTTCGGCCGCTTCTAGAATATCATCACTTTTTCGCCCATCAGGATTAAAAGCACTATCGGCAATTTCATTACCAATCTGGATGAGTCGCCTTAAAACTGAGCGCTCACGAACAATATCCGAATAAGCACGAATATTCGATGCACTGGGTGTATTATTGACCAAACTCCCAAGATAGGCCAAACCACCTGCATCATCAATCTCATTATGGGTCTCCAGGCGCTCTGATATGGTCACTACATCACAGGGCTTGCCTTCCTCTATCTGCTCACGAATTGCCTTAAAGATGATTCGGTGATCACGACGATAAAAATCATCTTCGTTCACAATACTGGCAATGTGATCCCAGGACTCATTATTAATCAGCAAGCCACCAAGAATGGATTGTTCAGCATCAATGGAATGTGGGGGTAATTTGATAGAGTCTGTTATTTGATCCATATTTCTCTCTAGTAAGAGTATCAATTATTATCGATGTACAGCGAAAATTAATAGGAAATTTTACTTCTTCGCAGTTCACAAAAGCAAGGAGTTTACCCTCTAAAAAAATAACTTTCTGTTATAATTTACCGATTAAATCAATTGCTGCTCTGTGCCTCTACGTCACACAGAACATAAAAAAGGAATGCAAATGGCTGTATCACCCGATGATGTCTACCTGGTTATTTTAAATAACCAGTTGGCTAAAGGCCGAACATTAGATGAAGTGATTCAAAATTTATCTCATGAACTGAATCAAGGCCCCGATGAGATAAAAAATATGCTGAGCAAACAAATGTTTGTTATTGAATCAGGCGTCAGCCAGAAAAAAGCAAAAGAAACTCAAACACGCATCATCAATGCAGGCGTTGGCTGCCAGGTAAAAAAAATACCCCGAACCGATACGGTGGATGTCTCCACTTTAGCACGAAATACTCAGATTATTTGTGCCAAATGTGGCAAACAACAGGCTGTCAGCAGTAATTGTCCAAGTTGCGGCATTGCTTTCTCAAAATTCAGTCCAGATCCTGTGGGAGTTCACTCCAAAACACAACAAAAACCCACAAACAGACATTTTAGAGCGAACAAAAACACCTATAAAAAGCCCAGCAGCACTTCAAATTCAGCTCGAAATGCTTTTATAGGGATATTTGTGATGATTGCTATGGTTTTTGCTGTTGCTGCATTAAACAAGAATGGTCAAAGCAGCAAAAAAGCCATTATTTCAGACAGTGGTGAAACACTTTATGCGATTGAAACACATAGCATTTCTAATATCGATCACTATGAAGATTTAATTGTACCAGGTTACATCACAATCATTGATTTTTCAGCGGATTGGTGTCCTGTTTGTAAAAAGCTGGATAAATTTGAAAATCGATTAGTGGATGAAAGAGAAGATGTCATCGTCAGAAAGTTGGATGTATCCAAAGCAGACGATTTTAGGTTGGCCCTGAAAAAATATGACTTAAATTTCCGTGGCGTACCACACTCGATTATCTTTGGAAAAAACGGGGACTTTATTGCTAGTGACAGTAACAATCAACAAGAAGGACGGCGATACATTCACTCCCTGATACAATAAGAAAGGGGTTTCAAAATTGTGTACTATTATCAGGTTCATTATCATGGGCATCAAACACATTGCGGTTTAATGATGTGAGCGTAGAGGCATAGGCATGCCTATGCCTTGTCTCTACCTTTTTTAAAGCGGTAGTTTAACGCTGTGAATTGAGGATAATACTAGTGATTTAATAACCACTCAGGCAGTTTTTGCTTAGCATTTTCAGAAATGCGACGAGAAACATCATCTTGCCTGGCATTATCGTGATCAGGATCTGGCTGAATTTCTGTCTTTTCTTCTTCCTGAACTTTTCTCTGTGTTGATAAAATTGACATCATGTCATCGTAAGAAATTTCTTCAACAGAATACTCATCTTGGTTTGCTAGAAATGGGCTCATTTATTCCTCGATGTATAGAATTCTCAATGTATAAGTACATTCTATCCAATCTTCCCTCATTCGTCAGTCAGCAATATCCTACTTTAGTCGTTTCATTAATAAATGTTCTATTTAGTCTTGTGAATTTCCATCATTTAACTGATATAATCGCATATTAGCATCATACTCAGCATACAGTATGTTTAATTTCTCATGCTTTAGGCACACAACCAATTGAAAATTAAATATTTCTTTAAAAACAACAAAGGTCGCGACTTTGTCTGTGGAGATATCCATGGTTGTTTTGGTTTACTAGAAGAAAAGTTGGCTGAAGTTCATTTCGATACTCTTACGGATCGATTATTCAGTGTTGGAGATATCATTGATCGCGGCATTGAGTCAGAGAAAGCCATTGAATATCTGAATAAAAGCTGGTTTCATTGCATTCGTGGTAACCATGAGCAAATGTTTCTAGACTGGTGCACCGAAGATGAATCAATCTATCGAAATGATGCCTTTCGATTCCACATTCATAATGGTGGTATCTGGGTTGCTGACTTTCTAGGAGTCCATATCCAAAAACTAGCCGATGACATGAATAAAGATGAGCCCATTGCCGAACTCTATCCAGACTTAAATATCTGGATCGAAGCCATCAACCAATTACCCTATGCTATTGAAATCAAGTCCTATAAGAAAAAAATAGGTATTGTTCATGCAGAAATCCCAGAACACGTTCAGTGGCCCTCACTTGAAGCTGAATTGAACAAAACCAACGTACTTTACAGTATCCTTTTCTCCCGTAAATACATTTTGTCTTCAAAAAGAAAGAAATACAAAATTGATGGTGTGGATGAAATTTATTGTGGCCATACCATTGTCGACATGCCTCAAAAAAGAGGTAATGTTAATTATATTGATACAGGTGCCTACTCCCATCATAATTTAACTTTGCTTGAACTTAAATAATGAGGGTTAAAAAAAAGTGACTATCAATAACAACCACATCCCTTTGATTTTCACTCTATTACTCATCTCTTTTTCTTTGTGGGGAAACCAAGCTATGGCTAACACAACAAGCAATCAAAATTTAAACAAAACTCCATTAAAAAAATGTCCAGACAAGCCCAACTGCATTAACACTGAATATCCTGAGCAGACCAGGCATTATTTACCTGCTATTGATTTTCCTGATTCAAAGAAAGAGCAATTATTGTCACAGGTTAAAATTCTTATTGTGAACATGGGCGGGGTTATTATAAAAGAAGAAAAACACTATATTGCCGCCACATTCACCTCTAGTCTCTTTAAATTCATCGATGACTTTGAACTCAGACAAGACAATGCAACGCATAAATTGCATATTCGTTCTGCATCACGAACAGGCTATAGTGATTTTGGTGTGAATAAACGACGTGTTAACAAGTTTTCAGAGCAGTTTAAACGATTATTAGAAGACAATGAATAGAAAATAACGCTTTAACAAACCGCTTTTTAGTAAATAATTATAATAAGACAATCAGGACTTTATAAAAAATGAATCAAAAAGGCATCACAGAAACCATTGAAACGGTCATCAACCTGATGGCTGCATCTGCCATGACTGCACCTAAAGCAGGCGGCAAAGACTGTCTGGAAATTGTGGCATTAACAGACAGTGACGACTTTCAAAAAATCGCTGATGAAATGCGAAAGTATGCCCATAACAGCTCAAAAGAAAATTACTGGCACCGAGATGCTGCCAACATAGAAAATGCTCAAGGGGTTTTATTAATTGGTCTGGCAGGCCCTGTCACTGCAGGATATGATTGTGGGGGCTGTGGCTATGCAACCTGTAAAGAATTTGAAGATTCGCGCGAATTGAAAAATTTTGAAATGGGTTACACAGGGCCTCATTGCATTATGCGTATGATGGATATTGGTGTTGCCCTTGCATCAGCGGCCAAACAAGCCAGTTTATTTAATGTGGACAACCGAGTTCAACAGCGTGTAGGAGCCGCCGCTCGTGCATTGGGCTATATCGATTGCGAAGTGGCTATGGGGATACCTGTCAGTATCAGCGGTAAGAGCATTTTTTATGATAGAAAAACACTGAGTAAAAAAGCTCTGGCTGAAAAGAAGCCCACATAAGTACTGTCAATGACATATGAAGTGATACACAATCCACTCAAGCGCCCTATCCTTGAGATACTAAAAGATGCCACCAAGCCTCTCAAAGAATATGATCTCCACTCGACTTTGGGAGGTTCAGCATTCTCCGACTTCATTAAAGACTGCAGCAATGATCTCAGCTTGTTTCGTAAGCATTTCCTGGTCATGAATGCTCTCTATGAACTGCATGACGAATTGTTATCGGAGGGTGTTTATTTGCACATATCTGCACTTGAAATCTATCTAAAAGAAATCGTTTATCTGCCATCAACAGATAACACATTAAGTACTGACAGTACTTTTCAAAAACTCAGCCTTTATTATCAGGATTGGCAACATTTTAATAAAACCAATGATAACAATGTCTCTGACTTATTGCAGAACTTCTGGGCCAAATTCTTGGCAAATGAAGAAAAAAACCAATCACTCCAGTGCCTTGAGCTCCCGCATGAAGCAAGCTGGTCTGAGATTCAACAAAGATACAAGCAATTATGCCAACAATATCATCCCGATAAAGGCGGAGATAACCTATACTTCATAGAAATACGTCAAGCCTATGACAACTTAAAGTGTCTATTTAAATAAATTCTGGAGCACCGCATTATGAGCATGAATAAGCTCTTATTATTGAGTATATTTCTGATAGTGGCGGGAATCATCGCAAAAGATCCATTTTCCAGCGTGACCTATGGCCCTGGCGTTATCGCGCCCGATAACCCCACTCAAAACAGCACCAGCGAAGATTCCTTTGTTTATAATAATATTCTGATCAAACCTCAGGCTTCATTTGAAATTGAAGCCAAAGTACTCTCCAGGAAAAATTATTCATCAGATCCTGAAAGTATTGCATCCCCTGTTGATTTAGCTCTCGGCTGGGGACGAATGTCTGATGAGTCCATTTTAGAAAACATCAGCATCAGTCAAAGCAGACGTTTTTTCTATTGGCGTGTCGAGAACTTTCCAATACCTCGAGATGAAATTGAACAACACAGTGCCAATATGCATCTCATACCTGCTAATGATGAAATCGCAGAACAAATCGATAAAGTACAGCCAGGAGAACTGGTTCGTTTTAATGGTTTTTTAGTCAATCTTGAGCGTGATAATGGCTGGTATTGGAAATCATCACTCACACGAAAAGATACTGGCAAAGGTGCTTGCGAGTTAGTTTGGGTTGAAGAATTTGAAATAGTGCACAATTCGGACGTGGAATTTTATGAATAATATAGAAGAACAACTACAACATTATTTTGCTTTTAATTCCTTTCGCCCAGGTCAAAAGGAAGTCATTCAAAGCATTAGTGATGGTCAATCTGCTGCTGCAATATTTCCAACAGGCTCAGGTAAGTCTTTATGCTATCAGCTGCCTGCTCTGATATTACCTCATCTCACTTTAGTCATTTCACCACTACTGGCTTTAATGAAAGATCAAATCGACTTTTTAAGAAATCATCACATTCCAGCGGCTAGTATTGACTCGACACAAAGTAGAGATGAAAGCAATACAGTGATGCAAGACGTAAGAAGTGGCAAGCTTAAAATATTAATGATTTCAGTTGAACGCTTGAAAAATGAGCGTTTCAGAGAGTTTATTAAACAAGTACCTGTCTCATTAATGGTGATTGATGAGGCGCATTGTATTTCAGAATGGGGGCACAATTTTCGCCCTGATTACATTAAATTACCGGTGTATCAAAAAGAATTTAATATTCCTCAGGTTTTACTTTTAACAGCCACAGCTACAACACATGTCATTAATGATATGTCTCAGGAATTTCAAATCACACCAGACAATATTATTACAACGGGTTTTTATCGTAACAATCTCAATCTATTAGTTTATCCCTGCAGCGAAGAAAAAAAACTTACTTTGCTGGGTAAGTATCTAAAAAAACATCATGGAGAAGCAACCATTGTTTATGTCACATTGCAAAAAACCGCAGAGGATATCAGCAATTGGCTCAATCAGAATCAAATTCCATC
The DNA here is from genome assembly GCA_016744395.1 of Gammaproteobacteria bacterium. GTDB lineage: Bacteria > Pseudomonadota > Gammaproteobacteria > GRL18 > GRL18 > GRL18. The sequence goes on from JADGEK010000030.1 coordinate 47,583, forward strand.
ACAGGCCTATCATGCAGGTTTGAAAAGTGACGTACGAGAAAAAATTCAAGAGCGATTTATGAATTCACAAGACCAATGCATTGTGGCCACTATTGCTTTTGGTATGGGGATTGATAAAAATAACATTCGAAACGTCATTCACTTTGACTTACCTAAATCCATTGAAAATTATGCTCAGGAAATTGGCCGTGCAGGTCGAGATGGATTAACATCCAATTGTTTGTTACTGGGCAACTTGAATGGTTTGAATGTTTTAGAAAACTTTGTTTATGGCGATACACCTGAGTTATCGGGCATTGAAACCATTCTCAAGGAAATAAAAAAGACCGAAGCTCTGACTCCAGGTATATGGGAAGTATTATCAAACCCACTTTCAACTCTCAGTAATATTCGTCAACTGCCGTTAAAAACATTATTAGTGTATTTAGAAGTTGAAGGCATTATTAAAGCAAAATACAGTTATTTTGCTGAGTACAAATTCAAATTACTTATTACTCAAACAGAACTGATACAGCAATTTCAGGGTGAAAGACAAACCTTTGTTCAAGCTATTTTAGACCATAGCCAGCAGGCAAAAATTTGGGCTACTCTGGATTTTGAGCAATTACAAAACAATTACCAAACCGATCGTCAACGTGTTATCACTGCGCTTGAATACTTTCAGGAAAAAAATTGGCTTGAGCTTGAAAGCAAACAAATGACAGATGTTTATCAGGTGCTCAATGACCAGTTTGACATATCTGATTTAACACAAAAAATACACCAAAAGTTCAAGCATAAAGAGCAAAGTCAGATTCAACGACTCAAAGAAATGATTAAACTATTTCAATCACAGGACTGCCTAAGTCAACAACTGGCTTGCTATTTTTCTGATAATCAATTGACTCAAAATTGCGGTCACTGTTCTGTCTGTCAGGGTGAGTATCGAATCTGGCCACAACCGAAATCACACCCAATAATAGCTGATGACGAATTACAGAAGATTATCTCACCACTTAACGAGATTATTGAAACACAATTTGGGCAAAGTGCATCTGTTGAACTGATATGCCGCTACTTATGCGGGATCACTTCACCCTGGTTGACTAAAGTCAGAGCCAGAAAACTGGGCAGCTTTGGTCGTTATGAGAAATATGCTTATGCTGTAGTAATGTCTACGTTAATAGCATTAAATTCATCCGCAAACAAATTGTAATCAATCTGATCTGGATTTTAATTTTTATCGGTTCGCTTAATAAACTTTCTTAACTTGAGACTATTGCAATTCTCTTTCATATTAACAATTCCCTTATATTTAGAGTTTAAACTGACTGACCGATTCCTGTAATTCTGATGCTATTGTTACTAACTCATTACTGGTTTGATGAATGCGCTTGGCTCCATCCAAATTTTCGGAGGCCATTGCACTAATATGTTCAATATTAACACTCATGTTTTCTGTCACTGCATTTTGTTCATGCGCTGCACTGGCAATTTGTTCACTATTTTCCGCAATACCTGAAACTGACAGCACAATTGTTTCCAGTGACGTTCCAGCCAAAGCAGCTTCCTCAACTACGCCATTGGCTTGTGTCTGACTTTCAGTCATTACCATCACCGCTTGTCGAGTGGCAGAATGTAGTTTCTCAATAATTTGGTTAATTTCTGATGTTGACTCCTGAGTTCTTACTGCCAGAGTACGGACCTCATCCGCTACCACGGCAAATCCACGGCCTTGCTCACCTGCTCGTGCAGCTTCAATAGCAGCATTAAGTGCCAGTAAATTAGTTTGCTCAGCAATACCTTTTATTACTTCTAGCACACTATTTATATTTGTACTGTCTTTCTCCACATTGGTAATAACTAATGCAGCTTCGTTAATTTTTTTTGACAATGCACTGATACCCTGTACGGTATTATTAACCACTGATGCTCCATTTTTCGCCTCATCATTTGATTGACTGGCCATATTTGACACAGACTGAACATTCTTCGACACTTCTTCTACAGTAATACGCATTTCAGACATAGCATTAGAGGCCTGTGTTGTTTCTTGCTGTTGTTGCTCAATGTTACTATTAGTTTGAGTCACAATC
>JADGEK010000121.1 GCA_016744395.1 Gammaproteobacteria bacterium
CCCCTCTTTTTGCTCGTAATCATGGATAACCAACTCCTTAAGCCGTAATAGAGGTTTGCCTTTCAGGCTATAAACTTCAATATCTTGTAATAATACATTTCCATTAAATTGCACATCCAAATCAAGATATTTTATCTGTATAAATGATGCCGCACTATTAATTATCTCCTGCACCTGTTCTTGGGCACGAAGGTGAAAATAACTTTTGGCAAGACCTGAAATTACCAAAATAAAAATTAAAGGATAAGTAAATTTTTTCACAATATTATATATTGGCTCTCTTCAGTTAACGGTAGCTTTGAAATTCAACAAAGAGGCCAAAACTTCTTTATTAATATCATTACCAATCAGTTTTTTAATTGTACTCAAAGAGAGCCCCTCCGTTTTAGCCACACTGACTCTTAGCTGTTTTTTTTGTTGTATTAAATTAAAGTCTTGTATAAATGTTTGCCAAGTCTGATAAAAGTCAGCAATATGCTGAAGTTTCTTGTCACTGGCCTCCTGCCTCGTTATTTCCAATCGCTTATTAACCTGCGCCATAAATTCAGATTCAGGCAAACCCATTTGTTTGGCCTGATATTTAACGTATCGAGAAAGTAAGCCTTTTTCTGTATAATTAAAATGTGCTTTCATCAGCAATATTTCATCTGGATTTCGCCAATAGTATTTCAATTGTTCAATATCGACATTCGCCAATTGCAACGACCAATCAATATCTGCAATTTCATCAAGCTCTAATTGTAAATAAAAAAATGCCTGCCTACTTAAGTCATCATAGTGATATCTGAGTTTCACAGACAAAAACAGTTGTTTCATCCCCAGTTGAATGAAACCAACCGCTCCTTCAGTGGGTGTATTGTCGGGTATAATTGGAAACCGCAAGCCTTCAATCACAAACTCAATATGTTGAGGTATTGTTTTGATAGAATCATATTGTTTAATCTTGAGTATATCGGCTTGTATTAGCCTTCCTGTTTTCAGGTTATGCACTCTCGGCCTGATTATTGTAATATCACCTTTATAATTTGTTTTCAGATCCTCATATGATATTTCTCCCCAGGGTAACAGAGGTGCAATCTGAGTTATTTCCTTCTGAACAAGTTCCTCGATTGTATTGGTATAGATGATTTTTGCAGTGAATATAACCATCATCACTATCAGTGAAAATACAGAAAGTACCCAATATTTTTTTTTCATTCTTGTCCATTTCTTTTTCTTGATTCAATTATCAGACAAGGAATATCATTTGTCATGTCAGGTAAATACCCCACACGTTCGTTTTAAGATCTCATTCAAAAATTAATCTGTGATAAGCTTTTAAAAAAAATAACTTTATAATTCCTTACAATACAGTAAGTTATTAGTATCAATCACTCAAACACCATGATTTTTTAACTTTTTTCTATTATTGTTAAACCTGAGCTGGTTGTTTATATTTAAGAGGATTATTGCAAAACGTGATCTAGTCGACACTTTGCAAGCTTTGATAATGATAGGGAAAAGGTTGATATTATTATAAGTAGAGATTGAAATGCATTAGGGGAGTAATACTTATTATATTTCTGTCTGCAAATTAACAAAAATCTGTATGCAGGCACCATTTTTTATTGATGATTTTTGCATAAAAATACCATCAATGGAACGAATACGCTCAGCCATCAAGCGAAGCCCCAGACCTGAATCAATATTCGAACGATATTGAGGGTCAAAACCAATGCCATCATCAGAGAGCTCAACCACTAAAAAGTCTTTCTCCTGGTAAAGCTTGATTTGCACACAGTCGGCTTTAGCATGTTTAATACTGTTATTAATAAATTCCTGTATAACCAAAAATAGATTTTTCTTCTTAGAGTCATCAAGTTCATAATTTGAATGTTCATGGTCAATAATAAATTTCAAGGCAGTTCGCCCACCCATCCGCTGACAATGAGAATGAATGGCTTTAACGATATTCACACCATCCTGATAAGCTGGCCGAATATCACTACTGATATTGCGCACTTGTTGGATCGTTTCAGAGGTATCCGTAATTAATTCATTAATCATTTGAGTCCCCGATTGAGATTGTTCACAATATTTTGAACTGAAAAATTGTAAGCCTAATTTGATTGCTTGTAGATTTTGACCAATTCCATCATGGAGTTTTTCTGAAAAATGCTGCCTCTCCTTTGTTTCAACTTCATCACGAATTTTAAGTAATTGCTTCTGTTGTTCTTGTCTGAGAGTGCTCTCTTCAGCAAGACGTTTATTTTGCTTCAGGAGCCTAAAATGCTGTTGTTCCAACTCTGATGACATATAGTCAAAGGCTTCAATTATTTCCATAATTTCTTGAGCATAGTGATTACTAGCCTGGGACTGGGCTTCTAATGTTGGTTCATGACCAGCACCTATTTTAGTCTTCATCATATTGTCACGTAATAGGTGAATAGGTTGAATAACATCTCTTTTCAGCATTTTTTTTAGTAACAGTTGAGTGATTAAAATAATGATAAAGATGACAAGAAATCGCAATGAATAGATAATGAGAGCATTAGTCTCAATTATTGATAAATCATAATGGATGATTAAAATACCATAAATTTCATTGTTAACATCAATCTGGTCAATATAAGATGCAATCGATTGATTCTGATATTTCCACCGAATGAAGTGGGATTCTTTTTTACTGAGTGTAGACATTTCATCTTTCAGCTCTGAGCTGATGGATAAGCCACTGGAAGCAATGACATCACCTTTTTCACTTAATACTTCAGCTCCAATAATACGTTGCATCGCAGAAATATTTTCTAACGATTGTGTGATGGCCTCCTTTTGAAGAGAAAACAGTTCATTGGCCAGAACTAATTTTTTTTGTTCTGAAATAACGTCAAGAAGCTCATGGACAGACTCAAGCCGACTCTGGTTAAAATAGTTTTCAAAAGAATAAAATGCTAAAGAGAATATCACGAGCATAATTGCATTAAAAACAATAATTAAATAGGAAACTTTTTGATTGATTTTCATTCTGCATTTCATCGTATCAATGTCTCAACCAGAAGAATATTCAAAAGGATAGAATGATTAGTTATTATGTAAATAGCTCTGAAAATATTGCTTTTTACCATGCTTTAAGATTGTCATAATGAGTTGTTTTTGATTTGGGTCACCATATTCATTAAAACTAAATTTCCCAGTAACCCCTTGAAAATCTTGTGTATTTGATAAGGCATTGCGGACATTCTCACCCCCAGTATTTTTTGAGCGTTCAATTGCTTGTGCAATAAGCATAATTGAATCATAAGCCAGTGCCACCCCCGTACTTTCAACAGGTATATTATTAAATTTTTTCTCATATTGCTTTAAAAAATCTGTATTTTGTTTTGTAAGCATGGAAAGGTGCCAGTGATCAGCACTATAGGTATTATCGACTGCAGAGCCGCCAAATCGATACATAGACTCACCCATTCCATCTCCCCCTAAAAAAAGCCCAGTCACGCCATTTTCTTTGGCTTGCCTTATAATCCAGGCACTACGTTTTGAATAGCCTGGTAAAAAGATAAGCTCAGGCTGCAAGTTTTTTATTTTTTCAATAAGTGCAGAGAAATCCATAGTATAATTTTTGTAGTTGCCTTGAAAGGTGATTCCACCACCATTTTCTTCATAAGTATCAGAAAAATATTTCGCCAGAACTTGACTATACCCTTCGCTGATATTAACCAAAACAACGGCTTTTTTCTTTTTCAATACTTTTAATGCAAAATTTGCCAACATACTTCCCTGGAATTCATCGGTAAAGCAAGCGCGGAATATATAATTGCCGATCCTGGTTATTTCGGGGGTCGTTGAGTAAGGAGTAACCATCAAAATACCCGCATCTTGAAATAACGGAGCAATAATTAAAGATTGTGAGCTCCGCCCTGCACCAATAACAGCAGAAACACCTTTGGCAATAGCTTGTTTAGCCGCCTCTCTGGCACCTATCATACTACTTTGATTATCCGTAACAAACAGCTCTAAAGGCTGACCCAGCACACCACCGCTCTGATTAATAACGTCTACTGCAAGTTGTGCCCCATGTAATATTCCTTGATCGCTTTCATAATGAATACCGCTGGTGGCGATATTAACTGCAACAAGTATTGGTTTTTCAGCCAAAGCTTGTATTGGTAATAAACAAGATAGAAAAAAAAGTAAACTCATTAAACTGCGAACTGTCATCAAACCAGTCCCATCTTAACAGCATATTTAATTAAGCCTGCCAAGTTATTAACCTGGAGTTTTTTCATCAACCGAGCACGATAGGTTTCAATAGTTTTAGGGCTGATATCGAGAAATTTAGCAGTTTCTTTATTAGTTTTACCGTCAGAAATACAAATAAGAACCTGTTTTTCTCTCTCAGAAAGAAACTGAACATCATCAGTATTGAATTTATTACGAAGTTGCTGACTAATAAAAATTTTATCTTTTTGAACGATGTGAATCGCGTTCACTAGTTCATCATAGGTATTATCTTTGAGGATATAAGCTGAGGCACCAGACTGTATCGCTTCATTGACGATACTTCCTTCATTATGCATGGTTAAAATTAGAATTTTGGTGTGATTGTTCTCTGATTGAAGCTTACGACATAACTCAAGACCATTTAGTTCTGGCATAGTAATATCAACAATGGCAATTTCTGGTTCAAAGGCCAAAATTTTTTCATATGCCTCTGCCCCATTACTTGCCTCAGCAATAATTTTTATTGCTGAATCACTTTTTAATAAGGCACTAAGGCCATTACGAAACACAGAGTGATCATCTGCTAGCACAACGTTAATCATCTTTTCACTTATCACCAAAAGAAAACATCATTTAAAATGAAAATACTAACACTTTTTTTTAGTCATTTCCATATAAGTAGCCGCCCCTGAAAAAAGTTATTATTAATGATTAAGTAGATTATTGTCTGATATTGATTTTATTTTTATGCATATATTTTTACTGGTTGTTACAAACAATATAATATCAATTTGAATCAAATAGTGTTACTGACAAATTACAACATGCTGCATGAATCTAATATTTTGGACGAAGATTTTAATTGGTCAAAAATTAAGCAAAGTATGATCTCATCCTGAATAATTATCAAACTTTTATCACAAATCCATATAATTATAGTATTTGCTTAATTGTTGTCAGTCACTTAAAATTTACGGTCATATGTGAATTTAAGCCATGATTGCGAGTGCAGAGCTATAAAATGATTGATGTTAAACAAAATTTAAGTGTTGAAATTGATATTCAGTGGCAAGATGATCTCGCCACCTACAAAGATCGCTATTTTATAATTAAAACTAATTTCTGGCGAGATTTTTATCCTGAACAACTGGATTATCAAATCAAACGCGCTGAGCTGAATCAAACGCTAAATATCAATTACAAGCCTGGTGCACTATTGCAGTTTGAGATTACACCATCCAATATAAAAACCATTCCAATGAGCAAATTTGACAGTTATGCCAATGGCCCTATTCCAGTTCAACCTATGGCAGGACGCTTTTATCCACGAGGAATGCTTGATGGGGTTGAAGATTGTTTCAAAATGGACAATCGCCCTTTTCGTATTTTAGAAAAAAATGATAATACTTTAAAAGTAGACTTAAACCATCCCCTCGGCATGTTTCCAATCAAACTGTCTGCAACAATTACGGATGTGTTTGATGCCAATCAGCAAAATGGAGGTCGTTGTAATGAAATAGCTGAAACGATTACGACGAATGGCCCTGGCTTTCAAACGCTAGCAAAGGATACTCCGTTTGATTTTACTCAGGGCATGCCATTTATTCGAAAAATTGAAGACGATGATGCTGTTTTCTACGAATCAATTGACAGCACACAGCCAGTTGTCGATCAGGTTGCTATTGAACAATTAAACCAGTTTTATAATGATCGTATCAAAGACAATACACAGATACTTGATCTTATGGCAGGGCCAAACTCTTACCTCCCTGAGACGCTTAAACAAGTCGATGTAACAGGACTGAGCATCAAAGAATCTGACTTACAATCAAATCCTGCTCTGAATCAATACACTCTGCACGATTTGAATCAACAGCCCGAGCTTCCATATAAAAATGAGCAATTTGATGTCGTTGTTTGTGCTTTTTCAGTTGAATACATGACACAACCAATACAAGTTTTTAAGGAAGTTGCCAAGATTTTAAAGCCAGGTGGTTCCTTCATTATCAGTTTCACTGAGCGTTTTTATGAAAAGAAAGTGATTGCCTTATGGGATGATCTTCACATATTCGAACGTATGGGCATTGTTCTAGAATATTTTCGTCAGTCAGGTGAATATGGGGAGCTGTATTCTGAATCCACTCGTGGTCTTATTCGTCATGAAGATGATCCATTTGTAAATAAAACCGTTCATTCTTGCCCAATGTATATGGTTACCGCTAAAAAGAAGGCCTCATAATGAAAAAACTTACTTTAATAGCACTACTGATATTTTTATCCGCTTGTACCCAGGAATCACAAAATAAATTCAGTCGTTCAATTCAAAACTGGACTGGAACGAATGGTGTTTTGGATATTTACATGGGTGAAAAGTTGGTCAAACGTTTCATTAAAATTGATAAACTTTCTACAGCTCAAAGTACATCAGGTAATACATCACGTGACTATCGTTATGGCTATGGAGTATTGGATAGTAACCTTAATATGAAAGCAGATCCTGGTGAAAAGAAAATTTATTTTGAAATCAGTGGTTATGCAACGCCTTATATTTTTTATGATTCACCAATGTAAAAATATGTAAGAGGCGTTTCTTTTTGATGGACACTAATTAAAGGTATATAAATGACATTCACGCTGTGATGAAGCAACAGCCAGCGTAGCACTATGGGATTCAAGTTTATCGGGTAAATCTATGTGTTGGAACGCTACTTGCTTTAAAGGTGCGAACTTGGTTGAATGGTGTTCAACTAATGCAGGCTTTTCTGGAAAAACAGTTAGAGTAAACTCGGTTGGAGAAAGTGATAAACCAGTTCCCAATACTTTCATATAGGCCTCTTTTCGAGTCCATAAATCAAAAAAAGCATTACCTTGCTGGCCTTCTGCCAAAGAAAACAATGCCTTCTGTTCTGGCTCAGTGAAAAATCGTTGACAGATCCCCTTCCAATCCGTTTTTCTATCATTGTGTTCAATATCAATGCCCACAGCAACCTTTTTTGTGACAGCCAATAAAGCAACATCCTTAGTATGGCTCAGGTTAAATTGCAGATTATTTGGATTTGGGTTAGCCAGATATGGTTTGCCCTGTTCACCTTTAAGATAATTTATTTCATTGGCTTCAATGGTTAAGTAGTTGGCTAATACTGTGCGTACAAAACCATGTGAGGCAATGAAGCGATTTCGGTGAATATCAAATTTAAAGCGCTGAGCGCGACTTTTTTCTTCAGGTGATAGTTGGGCCAGAAAATGGTTATTTCTACTCTCTATATCGGATAATACACAGAGCCAGATATCAATTTGAGTATCTGATAAGATCAATTGATTAGGTGGAATGGAAAAACTGATGCTTATACCCCTGCTGAAGACCATTACAGTGGTAGTAACAAGGCCATACCTTGTTACTACCATGATTTTAAATCATTGCTGCTGATGGTGTATAACGTTGATATTTTGCAGGCAAGTATAAGCCCTGACTTTTTAACACTTGAATACGGTGCTGGTATGCAGCGCCATACATAAGATGTTCAGCAACATCGACCACCTTACGGTTTTTATAATCATTTAAATAAGTTGACGCAATCCAATCATTAAACGCACCCATTGCCGGGCCACTCCAAATTTGATAATCAAACTCACGTCCTTTCACACCTGCATTTGACCAACGTGAAGACAATCCCAAATACCAGCGAAAAACCAGTGCCATTTGTTTCTTTGGGTTATTTTGTGCTTTTTCAATTACCGAAGGATCACGCTGCTGGAAAAATTTAACTGTTTCCTGCCAAATGGTATCCACAGAATTTTGCAAAATTTGCTTCTCTAGCTTTTCAAGTTCAGGCGCAGGTATCTCAGATAGACCATTATATGTAGTGTACAACTCATAAAGCTTTTGCGCACGCATAGGGAATAGAGTACCCTTCTTTAAGACCTGAAGCTTAATGCCACGTTCAAACATATCAGATGCAGGCGCCATAACAACGTCTGCCATACCAGCCTGAGCTAATAACTTACGAGTGTGCTCAGAAGCCCCTGCTTCCACACAGCTCTGATTAACAGAACCAGTGACCACATAGGCAGCACCCATCATAAAACAGGCCAAAGCGGAATCAGGCGTACCCACACCGCCGCCTGCACCTACCCGAATTTCAGCGGAGTATTGTTTTTGTGCCTGTATGTCATCACGTAAAGCAATGACTGAAGGCAATAAATTAACCAGAGGACGATTATCGGTATGACCACCCGAATCCGCTTCAACGGTGATATCATCTGCCATAGGCACTTGTAATGCCAATTGTGCTTCTTGCTGGGTCAGCATACCCTGTGCTATTAATTTGTTGAGTATATCTTCAGGCGCAGGATTCATAAAGACGGTTGCAACTTCCCTTCTGGAAACTTTAGCAATGATCTTATTATTAATTTGAATATTGCCCTGTGCATCCTGCTGCAAACCTTTAGCCCGGTAGTAAACCAAAGACGGTGTAAGATTAAAGAATGCGGCTGCTTCAATTACATTGACACCATATTTGATATAAAGATCAATGGTGCCTTGCTCAATAGCAGGTTCAGATGGGTTATGAATGAAGTTAGAAACATAAGGTCCATTGGGTAATGCTTTTTGAATTTTTTGAATCGCTAACTCAACACGATTAAGGTCAAGCCCACCAGCACCAAATGATGCCAGTATGTTTTGTTGTCCTAAACTGATCACCATTTCTTCTGATGAAATACCATTGGCCATAGCACCTGTCATGTAGGCGTATTTAACACCATAAAAAGCCTTAAATGCAGGGTCGCCTAGTTGTTCGGCCACCATCGGTGGTACATAAGCAGTGATTTTTGAGACATCATCACAACCTTCATTATTGATAGTAATTTGGTTATTATCTTGAATGATATAACAAGGCTTGTTTAATTCACGAAGATTTTCAACACCTTGAATCATTAAACCACTTTGCATTGTATTTGCCTGTGCTTGAGTTGTTTGAGTTGGCATATTAGTTAGCCTCCTGAAGACTTAAGCCAATACTTTCGACTGAATAAATTCTTAAACCGTCTTTCCATAAGTTACCATCGGCAATAATATCAATTCGACCAGCAGACTTTCTGATTTCTTTGACATTAACTTCCAGAGTCATTACCTCATTATCAGGAATGATTTGTCCACGATAAGTCCACTTGGCTTCATCTTCAACCAAACCAAAGCGAGGATTAATGAAATCTTTACCCAGATCTTGCTGTAAAGCAAACACTTGTAATGATTCAATCATGGCTTCAACACCTAAAGAACCTGGCATAACAGGATCTTTATAGAAGTGACAAGGATAGAACCAATCTGTTGGGTCAATTACCTTCATTGAGTGTACATAGCCTTTGCCAAACTTACCGCCATCAGCAACTACGATGCTCTCATCAATAAAGTCTAAAACACCACCAGCCAGGTGATAATGAGCTTTGTTATTTTGTGGTGCATAAAGTGCTTTCTGTGCGTGCTCAGATTTTAAATCAAAAGTGATTAATTTATCTTGAGCAATCGATGCTTCTTTATACCAGGGTAATAATTTTTTACCCTTATCCATACCCACTTGATTAGACAAAGACTCAGCACTAAAGAATCCAAAAACTGCATCACCTTCATAGAAGGTTTCACCATCAACAATAAGCTCAAAAGTAAATTTTTGAATGATATTATTCATAACCGCAGAGGTTGAATACATCGTAGTTTTATTCACAATAGTCTTACCACGCAAGTCAACTTCCTTAATCAAACGACCTGTACCATCGAGATTACGGAAGTACAAATTAGTATCAGGATACATCAAAGTACTACCAATATAAGAGGTAATAAAACCATTAGGCTGCAAGGCAATTTCCATTAACATCGAATAAGGTGCTAGTGCAGGATAAGAATTCACATCACAAAACCAGACATTCGGATCAACATCATATTCAGCGGTGCATTTAACCGTATTTTCAAAATCATGGCGCTCGCCGTCGATATCAATCACACGGTGCATCAACTGTAAATAGCCGTTCGGTGTTCTAGG
>JADGEK010000122.1 GCA_016744395.1 Gammaproteobacteria bacterium
GCAGCACTGATACCACTGATACCGCCACCTACGACTAGTATAGTCTCGTTGGTTGCAACAATATCCGACATCGAATTTCCTCCACGGAGCGGATTGATAAAAAAAGAATTTCTAGAAAACGATCAGCAAACACTATTTTTAAGACTTTATGAAGAAACTATATAAAGAGACATTTTATAAAAACAAAGGCTTATGAACTGTTTATGATTACTTTCTAGAAATTCCTTATACGAGTATTTTTCTATTACGAAATAGACAGGGAGGATACCTTGTTTCAAGCCAATTTTCCATGAAAATGTAGACATAAATGACAGTTTCATGACCTATATCAGGAAGGACTAATTAATAAGGTTTGTTAATGAGAATCATTAACGTTAATTGCTTGCTTTGTTATTGTTTTTTAAACGTTTTATTGACTAAAAAAAGTTTGGAATAGCCCTTGTTTTTATCAATGTTTTCCAACTTTTCCTAAGAAATAAAGTCCGACGGACACAGCAGTAATTGATATCGCAAAATAAAGCATATCCAAGGGGGTTGAATAGTGTGTGTCAGCCACTTTTTGGAAAAAGCCAACGACCAAAACCATAACAATAACTTTTGATATTTTGTCTTTGAGTTGATCCAGTGAGTGAATGGCTAAAACTTTGCTGCCTTTGCCTGTTGGATCTTTTGCTGCATCAATATCAGAGATGAAGAGTTCATAGAGACCGAATGCAAATATGAGCATGACAACACCAATGAGATAAAAATCGACAGCGCCGATAATGCCACCAACCACATCTTCATGGAAATGTTCAGGATGAGCACCTGCCAAATAAGTATTAATAACAAATACTGCACTTTCGTAGATATCAACACTAGCGACGATGAAAAGGATAATAGCACCTATCAGGCCAAAAAAAACGGCTAAAAGTACCACAAAGCGTGATGCCCACAAGCTATTTTCAAACATTTTCTCGAACATAGTTTTACTCATCTCATTGTTTGCTTAAAAGTCGTATTATGACACATGTGTTAGATTAAATATCCCATTAATTATTCATGTTTTTTTGTGGTTTTAAAAAGAAAAACCATCCCCATATTAACTCTAAGCTTTTTTTCAAATTTGGAGCAGGAATGGATTTATTATCTCAAGAAATTTTACCAGAAGATTATTTTATTACCGATGAGCCTTACTATGAATCCGTAGGTGATGAAATTGAAATCTTTGAATCGGCTTATAAAAACAAGCTGCCAGTTCTGCTAAAAGGGCCAACAGGCTGTGGTAAAACACGTTTTATGGAGCATATGGCATGGAAATTAAAACGCCCTTTAATTACCGTTTCCTGTCATGATGATTTAACGGCTTCTGATTTAGTGGGACGATATCTTATTACCAGTGGCGAAACGGTTTGGGTTGACGGACCATTAGCTAAATCTGTTCGTTCGGGCGCTATTTGTTACCTTGATGAAGTTGTTGAAGCGAGAAAAGATACCACTGTGGTCATTCACCCTTTGGCGGATGATCGCCGAGTATTGCCCATGGAGAAAAGGGGGGTAGTACTTGAGGCTGAAGATGATTTTTGTCTGGCAATGTCCTATAACCCCGGATATCAAAGTGTTCTCAAAGATCTCAAGCAAAGTACACGACAACGTTTTGTGGCCCTGGAATTTGATTATCCCGATACCAGAATTGAGCAGAAGATACTTGAAAACGAAGCAGGTGTTGATGGCGAACTTGCAAAAAGTCTGGTTAAATTTGCTCATATGACTCGTAACTTAAAAGGCAGTGGTTTAGATGAAGGTGCCAGTACTCGCTTGTTAGTCCATGCAGCCTTGTTGATCAAAGATGGAGTGAATCCTGTTTCTGCTTGTAGAAGTTCAATTGCGCAGGCATTAACAGATGATCCTGAAATGTTATCAGCCATAAATGAACTCAGTGCTTCTCTTTTTTAAAAAATACAATGACAGATAATAGTAATAAAGTTCAACCCCAGTCATCTATTATGAAAGAAGACAGTAGAAATCATCTTCAAGTATTGAATGCAGAGGATATGGAAGAGCAACTGGATCAATTTCTTGATCCAGTTCTCTCTTTTAGGCGTTCAGCTGCAGGTCCTGCAAAACAAATGTCAGCACTATCTGCTAAAGAGCAACAATTTGGTTTGCACTGGGTAGAAGTCATTGCGTTGACCAATGCTGAAATGGCCTATCAATATGCGGCTTATTTTTCTGAAGCAGTGCAGTTTCTAAAACATGATTTAGATGCCGTAGAAAGCTGGACAATTGAAGCCATATCCGCCTTTGATGAAAGAGGTTTGCAGCTTTGTATCAAAGTGTTGCATAACACCAAAGAGTTTTCTGATAATTATTTTAAAAAACAACATGGCATTGTTCTTGATGATATAAAAAAACTACTTACCGCTTTTGTCTGTGGCCTGAATGGACGTTCATTGAAGATAGAAGCCGCAGAGCTTACCTGTACTGATACTGAAACCATTTTTTTACCCGACATTGTCAGTGATTATCCATCAAAAGAAGATAATTTTTTCTATTTTAAATTATTGACCGTTTATCAATGGGCACAAAATTGGTTTGGCACTTGGCGCTATGATTTAAATGAAAAATTTAACCAGTTTGACGATCCTGTCAAAGCACTCAAACTCTTCCATTGTTTTGAAACGATTCGACTTCTGAATCAGATACGCTATGAATTACCTGGTTTTTTTCGCCAGGCTGAAAATTTTCTTGGTGATTATCAGAAGCTTCAGACGATGACACTTAATGACAGTCAGGAATGGCAAAATGTCTTTTCCAAGCTATCGGAAAAAAAAGCAAAGGTTGATGAGACAATTCTATTGCTTGACCAATATTATTCAATTATAGAGGCTCATGAATTTTCTTTTCAAGGTGATTTACTGCCTAATAAAGTTCAGGACATGAGGGAGCGTCGTTTAAAAAATGAGAAAAATTTATTTCGCGAAGCACTTGCTCGATTAGCCGATGAAAAACGTCAAGCGAATCCAGAAATTATTGAAATGGATAGAACGGGTCCTGTTTTTGACTCAATTTTAACCGAAGACAGTGATATGCCTGATGGTATGAGTTTTGAATTGACTTTAGATGGCCAGGTGATTGTGCCACCTGATGATGTAGAAAGCTTAATGAGTAGTATTATTCAGGACATTGGCGAAATACCCGAAGAATATTTAGTGGCTGCAGGTCCTGGAAAATATGTGACTGACAATAACTCATCAGTAAAAAAATCTGATGATGTTTGGTCAGGTGCCTACCATGAAGATGGTGCCTACTTTTATGATGAGTGGGACCATGTGCGTCAGCATCACAGAAAGAACTGGTGTGTGGTGCGTGAAGTGAAAGTAACCCCCGTCTATGATGATTTTGTGCAAAATACACTGGCCAATCACATGGGCATTGTTAAGTCACTAAGACGAAATTTTGAAGCACTTAAAGGTGAAGAAAAGTTGCTCAAGCGACAAATTAATGGTGATGATATTGATATTGATGCTTTAGTGGAAAGTTACGCTGAGCTGAGTATGGGGATGGAACTCAATGAACGAGTCTTTACTCGTATGCAGAGAGAAGATCGTAATATTGCTGTGATGTTTATGGTGGATATGAGTGGGTCAACGAAAGGTTGGATCAATCAGGCAGAGAGAGAAGCTTTGGTGTTATTGTGTGAGTCTCTTGAAATATTAGGAGATCGCTATGCTATTTATGGGTTTTCTGGAACGACGAGGAAACGTTGTGAAATTTATCATATTAAGCATATTGATGAAGATTATAACGATAAAGTAAAAGCTCGAATTAGTGGTGTCACTGCCAAAGATTATACCCGAATGGGGTTTGCGATTCGTCATCTCTCAGCATTGCTGGAAGAGGTTGAAGCAAGGACAAAACTTCTTATTACTTTATCCGATGGCAAGCCTGAAGATTATGATGGTCAATACAGAGGTGAATACGGTATTGAAGACACTCGGCAATCCTTATTTGAAGCACGTCAAAAGGGGATTCACCCTTATTGTATTACCATTGATAAAGAAGCTGGAGATTATTTGCCTCACATGTATGGTGCCGCAAATTATGTCTTAATTGAAGATATTAATAAGTTGCCACTTAAGGTTTCAGATATTTATCGAAAATTAACGGCATAGTTTAATCATACGCAAGCCATTCACGATAGCCAAATCGTGAGGTATCTTTTAGCCATGATTTAAGAAGGCTGAAATCAATAGGTGTTTGTGACTGCATAAAATGCTTAACTTGCTGGCTCAGTTCTCGC
Organism: Gammaproteobacteria bacterium; assembly: GCA_016744395.1. Lineage (GTDB taxonomy): Bacteria > Pseudomonadota > Gammaproteobacteria > GRL18 > GRL18 > GRL18. Next base: position 4,283 of record JADGEK010000122.1, read on the forward strand.
CAGTTATCATCACCGGGATAATAATCTTCTAAAGAAATTTCACTATGGAGCACTTCACCATCTGATTGCTTCTGGATATAGTTCAAAAAGAGTTCCGAGACCTTGGGGCGACCACAAATAACCGCTAATAACAATAAGGGGACTTTATATTCTTCGTTATCGATAAAAGTGCTGAGACGTGCTTTGGTATTACTGGCTTTTAGTATTCGATAGAGATTGACAAAACGTTTTACTGACCGGGGAGAGCGACCAACAATGCCCCCCAGCTGCCCTAAATACAGAACTTCATTATCACTTAACTCCAATGAACGTGTTGATAATAATGCTTTGTTTTTAATTGAATCACTTATGTTACTGATAGCATTCTCATTTTTATCATCTTCAACCTGCATGAAAATACTCGTATTTTTTGCTGTTATTTCGGGTGCTTCGAGGGTGCTTGAATCATCATTTTCAATTTTATCGCGTGTTCTTTTTGACACTAATAACTGGCTAATCATATTGGTGGCTTTTGTTGCATCCATGGGCTTCAGCCAAAAGGGTATCTGGAATATTTTTTCTAGATAGTCTTGTGTTGATGCAGCATAGGGATCGTCATTTCTGTCAGTGTGTTCCGCTTGTTTTTTGTTTGAGAAATTTTGTGTACTGTTTTGTGCATTATTTTGTGAAATGTTATGTGAATTGCTCTCATGAACTAAAAAAGGATAGCGCTGTTTTAATGAGCGTCCAAGCCATCGAGCATCCACACCCACAACGACCATGAAGAGTTTAAATGCCATCATTAAATGTATGGCTTGTAGGACTTCAACCACCTTATCAGGCTCACACCGATCCAAATCGTCTATATAGAGTATGATGCGATCAACCTTCGGAAAATTTTCACTCTGATATCTTTTGTCTGTCATGAGTTCGTTTAGTCTGGAAAAATCTCGTCGTACAGTAGAGAGCAGTCCTAGTTGGCTTTTATAATCATCAGTTTCTGAACGTCCCGTAATAAATTGACTGAAAGCAAGCTCACTACTATCGGTGTAAATTGTTTCCTGCAAAAGTTTAATTCGTTCTTTATGCAGATTTGTTAATTTTTTATGACAGGTTTTAATTATTTTTTTCTTATTTTTTTGTTTCAGTATTTTTTCTTGATCAATAGAATCAAAAAAAGTTCTGAGCCATTTATTGGCACTACGCACCTTTTGAACAGGGCCTGAAACACTCGCAATAGCGGCAAGAATAAGGCTTGTAATAGAGCTGATATATTGCGATGCCATCATAAGTTGAGTGGTGATAAAATAACTGAAGAAACCCAATATAACAGCTGTTATTAAAGATTGTTTCCAATGTTGTTTAAGCTGAGTGCCCAGTTGTTTGAGTAAAGGAGCTTCTTTTCTAGAATGTTCTAATTGTTGGTAAAATTCCCTCATGTCTTCGCCATTTTCAATAGCGATGGATAATTCATTTTTTAAATCATTCAGGCCTAATGAGAATGTATCATCAGCTTTGTTATCAATGAGCCTAAGTAAATGTTGTTTGTAACGGTTTGAGTCAGAGACTTTTTGTTCTAATGAATCAATGTTTTTCTGGGTGAGAAGGATTTCTTGCTCTGTTATTCTTAATTGTTTTTCGGGAGACATCTGCTTTGCAAAATCTGAAAAAACATCTTCATTCAGGTTTGGATTTAATAGCTTTAACTGTTTTTCCAGATCAGTGAAAAAATGATTGAGTAAGCTGGCCCAAAGGTTACTATCTTGGTATTGCCAGGCATTGAACCAGATTTGGGCTACCTTACCATGATAAACGGTTTCCTCTTTTTCAGATGACTGACGTATTTGTTGTGACAGATCGTTAACTGAATTTCTGACATGATTCATGAAAAATGTTTTTCCGCTGCCCCATTCACCAAATAAACCAATAGCAAGTGGTGGGCTGGCATCAACAGAGCAGAGTAATTTGGCAAAAGCAGTTGTTTCAGGCTCAATATCTAATACATCGCCAATATTTGCGGATGCATCGTCAGAATCGAGTTTTGTGAGTAAGGGGCCATGATTGTTTGCATTATTTAATTCAGTATTAATGTCTTTGTTTAATAATGATTGTAAGTTTTTTCCATGATCTTGAGAGTAAAGCTGAATGATTGAATCATAGAATTCCTGTCTTAAATCCGTTAGCGATGGCCCCCTACTATATTCTAATAGCTCTATAATATAGCTTTGAATTGATTTACTAACACCTTGCAATAATGCAGCTAATAGGTGACGTAAATGTATCAGCTCTTTTCCAGTGGTTAAAGTGGCAAAGAGTCTTGCTTCAGTCAAAATGGCTAAGACATGCTTTGACACTTTCAAGCCAAGGAAGCTACTGGCGGTGATTGATTCAACTTCTGAATGATTACTTTTTATGAAAGTCAGTTGTGATTGTAAATTAGAGAGCCATTCAGAATGCTTGTTGAGAAATTGTCCACCAATGTCGTTAATTGGGGTACTGGATTGTTGCGAAATCACATAATCTAAAATTGTTTGAACAAAGAGTTTTTGAAAGACGGTTTGATTGATGCTTTGTGCATTGTTTAGTGTGCTTTGTATGATTGTTTGAACGATGGGATCAAATTGATAATCTAAAATATATCCAGCTTTTTGAAAATCACTTTTTTCAGAATTTGGGTCGATTGCAGTATCTGGATTGTCAGGCGTTTCTGTCGTCAGTGGCCCAATCAGCTGATTAATGGATAAGGCTTCTAATGATGTGACTCGAAAACAATGCCCTGTCAAATTTCTAAGAATTGTCAGACAAGAAAAATGATTAGCCGCTAGTTCTAATTGTTGTTTTATTATGGGTGTGTTTAGAGCGTGAATTTGCAGTGTAACGGATACTTCATCATTGTTTTCTTTACTTTTCTTGGGAGGCTGCAAGACTTTTGCCCAAGCGTAAATGCCATTTGATTTGTCCTCATTCCAAAGATAGACAATATCCCCCTTATTTATAAAATCAAAAAAACGGTCAATGATAAAACTGTTTGTATTTTCTTCAATATTTTGTTTTTTTTGATGCTGTTCAGAAGTTTTTAATATCCAAAATCGTTTCCAGCCTATATCAGATAAGTCAGCCGATGGATTAATAGTGTTATTTGTTGAATTTTCTGCTGTTTTTTTTTGTAGGCCTGAAAAGTCTTCCTGCTCTTCTATCATTTGGATATCCTGAATGGCTTAAATGATGAATAGGTATAATAGAAACAGCTGATTCAAAGAAGCATGATTTTACTTAATATGAATGATTCTATTGTTTGTTGGATTGTTGTTGTCTCATTTGCTTCTTCCATAGAGCTGCTTTCTCTAAGGCGTATTTTTGCATATCTTCAACCTTGTCAGCTTCATCAATAATTTCTCTACCCAGGAGTGTTTCAATGGCATCTTCAAGAGTAACAATGCCAGAGTACTGCCGATAAGAATCATGCACTAAAAAAAGATGTTCTTTGCGCTTAATAAAATGATCCAATAGGAAGTAGATAGGCATACTTTCTGGAATGCGATAGATGGGTTCCATTATATTGAGTAATGATTCTTTATTGGGGTTGTTTTGTGATGCTGATTTAAGGATTTTTTTTGCAAACACTAAGCCAATAATATTATCAACAGTCTCTTTATAAACAGGAATGCGGGAATAGATATACAGATCGTCATCTTGTAAAACCTGTTCAATGGCTTTGGTTCCATCTAATGAAAAGACCACGCTTCGAGGGGTCAGAATATCCTTGACTTGAATTTCTTTTAATTTGAGCAAGTTTTCAATGAGTTGACTCTCATCTTCTTCCAGAATACCACTTTCCTCACCTATTTCTGCCATAGCGGCAATTTCATCTCTTGTGGGATTATTTTCAGAGTCTTTTTTGATATGACGTGTAATTAAACTGGAAAGCCATAAGAAAGGCATAAGTGCTCGAGTTAGAAATTTTATGGTATAAGCCGTTGGCTTGGTGAGTTCACGCCAATAGGTGGCTCCAATGGTTTTGGGAATAATTTCAGAAAAATAGAGGATCAGCAGGGTCAAAATAACCGCAATAAGACTTTGCCATTGAACTCCAAATATTCGCACTGCTTCAGCACCTACACCCGCAGCACCCATGGTATGAGCAATGGTATTTAAGATTAAAATAGATGAAATGGATGTATCAATATCAGATTTTAGCCCATTAAGCATTTTTTTAAATTTGGGATTATCATCCATCGAAATAATATAGGTGGGCGTAATAGAAAGCAACACAGCCTCAAGTACTGAGCATAGAAATGAGACAAAGAGTGCAAGAGAGAGGTAGAAAAAAAGTAAACCCATTGATTATTAGCCATTTATCATCAAAACTTAAATTGAAGTTTATACTATAGCTCAATATTTTCAAGTACTTCATCTTTAAATACTCGTATTGTTTGACTTGAAATTATGGGAATTTGAACTAGACTTAGATCAGGAAGATTGTGTTTTATGTAAATTCTGTGTTGGAGGAGGCATTTATAATGCAAGCTCGTAAATTTACCAGATATCCCATAGATGCTTCAATTTCCTTTGCCATCGAGAATATGATAGGTGAACATCAACTCTATTTAAAAGATGCCAGTCAAGGTGGTCTTTGCTTTAATGCCCGAGGTTGTATTCAACTGGGTACTTCCCTGAATATTAAAATACCTGCCGTTGATGGGCCGCATGATACTAAGGCTAAAATTACCTGGTGTCAGCCTTCAGAGAATGGTCAATGCCAATTAGGCATTAAATTTGAGCAAAAATTAGCCTTAGCAGAAATAGAGAAAATAGTTTTAAGACATTGAGATTTAGAATTAAGTTGTCCAGTCATCACACCGGATCCGATTAATAGCGGCACAAAGCTCATATAAACGTGGCAGTGCAAGATTACCCACTTTATAAGGACTGAATGTGTCCAGGCCTTCTTCTTTAGCTATGCATAAAATCTCTTTTAGATTATCAGTCAGGCTTTCTTTTGTATCTGTTGGCTTATGTGCATATTGATCAGCATAATATTGAATCATTAGGCCAATAGTGCGTGTCTGACCAATATCAATGAGTTGCTCTACTTGTGAGAGATCAATTCGATGTTCACCATAAAGAATTGTGTTAGCTTCCCTGACATCTATTTTTACCGCAAATTGATTTCGTGCTGCATTGAGCGTTTGCTCACCAGGTCTGCGGGTTGCTGAAGAGGCCAATTGAAATTTAATCATCTTATTGGATGCCGTTGTTTGTTGATGTTCCTGGTTGCTTAAAGCTTTTGCCTGCTTTGTGACATCTTTGGGAATGTATTCATCCATCATTATCACTGTATCTGCAATATCAAAATAATCACCAGAGCCACCCATGACAATGACAGTAGAGACACCATATTGTTCATATAGCTCCCTGATTCGATACAAAAGGGGAGTGATGGGTTCTTTATTTTGAGCCACCAGAGCCTGCATTTTTTTGTCTCTGATCATGAAGTTGGTGGCTGAAGTATCCTCATCAATGAGCAGAAGTTTAGCACCAGATTCCAGAGCCTCAATAATGTTGGCCGCTTGTGAGGTACTGCCACTGGCATTTTCTGTGCTGAATTGTTTGGTGTCCCTGCCAAAAGGCAAATTATTGATAAACGGGCTGATATTGACCATAGAGATAGCACGTCCGTCTTCGGAACGAATTTTTACTGCGCTCTCATGACTGACGACTTTTTCTCTCCCATCACCAGGAATATGATTGTACGGACCGTGTTCCAGTGCATTTAACAGTGTTGACTTACCATGAAAGCCTCCGCCAACAATCAGTGAGACCCCCATTGGAATACCCATGCCCTGAATTTTTCCTGCATGAGGCAGAGTTATTTCCACTTCAAGTGAATCAGGTGACTGGAATTGGATGATTTTTCCTGTCATGGGAGTATCAGAGATGCCACT
>JADGEK010000123.1 GCA_016744395.1 Gammaproteobacteria bacterium
CAATTTATTAAAAAATCTGAATAACATTATTCCATCTGATATCTATAATAATAAGTTACTCGACAATAAGTTAATTGTACCTGCAGCATCACAACTTGGGAACAATAAACCAACCACGATTTATCAAGCGTGGCAGGATAAAAAGCCGATTGCTGTTGCTTTTTCTGTTCTTACTCATGATGGTTATAGCGGTGATATTAAATTACTTATTGCCATCAAAGCCTCGGGACATATTTCTGGAGTACGAGTCATCAGCCACAAAGAAACACCGGGTCTTGGTGATAAAATTGAAATCGCAAAAGCTAACTGGATTTTAAGCTTTAATGATAAATCTCTGGAAGATCCACAAAGAAAAAAATGGACCGTTAAAAAAGACAATGGTGCCTTTGATCAGTTCACAGGCGCAACCATTACACCTCGGGCCGTTGTGAGAGCTGTTTATAAAGCTCTGGATTATTACAGGGATAATCAAAGCAAGCTGTTCTTGGATCAAACCCAATACGAACAGCTGTATGGACCAACCACCACAAAAAAGATAATTAACTAGATTGATAGCTTATGTCAGAAACTAAACTAGAGAGCACTGCAGAAGAAAATAGTGCAGAAAAAAAAGCCTCATTTATTGAGGAATATGCGCCTATTGCAAAAGAGGGTTTATGGAATAACAATGCCGTTTTTGCTCAAATGCTGGGACTCTGTCCTCTTTTAGCCGTATCAAACACAGTAATCAATGCGTTAGGACTTGGCATAGCCACTATAATGGTTTTGATCATGTCCAATATGTCAGTATCATTAATTCGAAACATTGTCCGTCCCGAGATTCGTCTGCCTGTTTTTGTTGTCATTATTGCTTCAGCAGTCACCGCTATTGAGTTAATTATACACGCCTGGTTTCATGAACTTTATCTGGTATTGGGTATTTTCATTCCATTAATCGTCACCAATTGTGCCATTATTGCTCGGGCTGAAGCCTTTGCTTCAAAAAACACACTGGGTAAATCATTTTTTGATGGCTTGATGATGGGACTGGGTTTTACTTTAGTGCTCGTCGCACTTGGGGCTATGCGTGAGCTAATAGGCATGGGTACTTTACTGGCTAATGCCCATATTATGTTTGGCGATGGAATGCAGTGGCTGACCATTGAAGTCTTTCCTGAATATGATGGTTTTTTATTAGCAATCTTACCTCCTGGTGCATTCATTGGGCTGGCATTTTTATTGGCAGGACGTAATTATATTGAGCAACAGAAGAAAAACAGACAGAAAAAAAAGAAACAACAACAGGAAGTAAGTGCTGATACAGCAACAGCATAAAGTTTGGCGTTCGGGAATGAGTGTGTAGTCCGCACTTTGGTTTGCAGGTTGTGCTTAGAGGGACGCTTCAAGGCCATCCATGGCTCGCTCAACTGCGGCATCCATGCCTTGAAAAGCCCTCTGAGCACAACCTGCAAACCAAAATGCTTCTACGTCATTCCCTCTCTTGGTGAGGGTAAAATCAAGAGCAAGAGAAAAAAATTCCCCGCTCATCCGATTTCATTAGCATTTACCCGAGCGAGCCCCTTCTTTATCTGTTGATTTTTCTTTAACCCTAAATTTTGTAATACTTAAAAAGAAACTTTATGAACAAAGAAAAACGCATTGAAATTTTCACTCGCCTAAGAGACGACAATCCTCACCCGACTACCGAACTTAATTTCAGTAATTCATTTGAGTTGCTGATTGCCGTCATCTTATCCGCACAATCAACGGATAAAGGTGTCAATAAGGCAACGGATAAACTTTATCCAATTGCCAATACGCCTGAGGCCATATTTGCTTTAGGAGAAGAAGGTTTAAAGGAATACATTAAAACCATTGGCCTGTACAACAGCAAGGGCAAGAATATAATAAAGACGTGCCAAATGTTAATCGAGCTTCACAAGAGTGAAATTCCAGAAGATCGGGCATCATTAGAAGCATTGCCTGGCGTAGGTCGAAAAACGGCTAACGTTGTTTTGAATACGGCATTTGGACATCCGACTATGGCAGTTGACACTCATATATTCAGAGTCTCCAATCGAACAAAAATTGCTCATGGAAAAGATGTGGTTGAAGTTGAAAAACGCTTAATGCGACTGATACCTGATGAATTTATGCTGGATGCCCATCATTGGCTAATTCTATTGGGACGGTACATCTGCACTGCAAGAAAACCCAAATGCGGGGCCTGCCTCATTGAAGATTTATGTGAATTTAAGAAGAAAGTCTACGATTAAAACAGGAATGGAATAGCTTCACCATGCCATAACTGAACACATGATGAAGCCACTTTTTGCTGACTAAGGTAACATCATGCCTCTGATGGTAAAGTATAATAAAGCAGCCATCAAACCTGATACAGGTACTGTAATAACCCATGCAGCAGCAATTTTATATAAGTGAGAACGTTTAACCAGTTCAGTGTTATACACTTTTTTAAGTTGTTTACGCTCTTTTTTAGTGAGGTGGGCTTTAGCAGACTTCATTTTTAATTCATAGAGCATCTGACGTTTTTTCTCTAATGGTGCTTTTTTGAATTCCATTAAAAAAGCCTCAATTTCTTCAGGGTTGTCACTTTCATGGTGATGCTTAATTTCTTCAACCATTTCAGCATAAGACGCTTTCAAATATTCTCTTAGGAAACCAACGCCAAAGATGCCACCAACGGCAATATGGGTTGAACTGACAGGTAAGCCCAGTTGAGAAGCAATAATAACAGTAATGGACGCCGCCATAGCCACACAGAAAGCGCGCATTTTATTTAACTCAGTAATCTCACTACCAACCGTTTTAATCAGTTTAGGTCCGTATAATGCCAGCCCAATGGCAATGCCAATTGCACCAATCAGCATTACCCATAATGGAATTGCTGCTTTCACTGCAACAGCGCCCGTACTAAGCACTTCATTAATTGCAGCCAGAGGACCCACCGCATTAGCAACATCATTAGCACCATGAGCAAAACTCAATAACGCAGCAGAAAAAATCAAAGGCAAAGTAAATAAAGAGTTCACACTGTCTTTATCATTAAGCAGTTTTTCTGCGGCTTTTGAAACCATTGGTCTAACAATAATGTAAATGACAATAGCAATAATCAAAGCAATGCCAACCGCTGAGAGAAAATCAACCTTCCAAATTTTCTTCAAGCCCTTTACGATCAAGTAAGTCGAAAACGCCCAACCCATGATTGCCACAAGCAGTGGAACCATTCTTTTGGCAGCACTCAACATATCGCTTCGATAAGTGATAAAACGCTTAATAAAATAAAGGAAGCCAGCAGCGATCAGTCCTCCCATCACAGGTGAAATCACCCAACTCGCGGCAATCGCACCCATTTTATCCCAGTTTGCAATTCCCATTCCGCCAGCAGCAATACCAGCACCCAGCACACCACCGACAATAGAATGTGTTGTTGATACAGGCGCACCTAACGCTGTGGCAATGTTTAACCAGATGGCGCCAGCCAATAAGGCGGCCATCATCATCCAGACAAACGAATCACTACTAAGTACACCACTGGGGTCAATGATGCCTTTTTTAATAGTACTGACCACATCACCGCCAGCAATCAGGGCACCTGATGCTTCAAAAATTGCAGCGATGAGAATTGCACCTGTTAAAGTCAATGCTTTAGAGCCAACAGCAGGACCAACATTGTTGGCAACATCATTGGCACCAATGTTCATGGCCATATATCCGCCAATCATCGCCGCAATGATCAATAAGGTGCTCGGACTACCATCCACACTATTTTGCGAAATAGTGTAAAGCATAATACCCACAATAAATAAAAGTGCTGTACCTATACGAAAGAGCTCTTTTCGAGCACCTTTCGTTGCATCATCAATATCGTTTATATTTTTTAATTCCATGGGCACACTTCTATAATAAGTTTTCAGGAAAGTCTGCTTTTCTCTAGCACAAACAGCCACGCTAACAAACTTAATGATAATTTTTTTCTTGAGGGGGGATTGTAATAAAACTGTAATAAAAATGTAATAGAAAAATGCAGTCCTACCATTATTTTACAATTAATCAGATAGTTTTCGACTTTTATTAAAAGTGACCTGGTGAGCGATTAAAACACTGAATATTGTTTCTAAACTCTCAATAAATGCAAGCTCTTGCAAACAAATAATAAAAAGCTAGAATATACCTCTAAATGAAGAAATCATATGAATTTTAGCCCGCTATTTTAAGAACAGTATAAGAACAGGAACAGCCAATGTTTTTTGGTCAAGATAGAAATCAACTACGAAAAGTCTACTTTCAAAGTTGGGATAAGTTTAAAAAGAAACTGCCGATGGAGCCAATGGAATCTCTAATCGCTGGCTTGATTAGTAAACACCCTGAATATCATGATTTTTTTGATCACATTGAACAGAATCAAGACCGCGACTTTACACCTGAAATGGGGCAAACTAACCCTTTTTTACACCTGGGGATGCATATTTCTATCCAGGAACAACTGGGCACGCAACGCCCACCTGAAATTGCTTCTCTATATCAATCTTTATGCAAAAAAATAGGTGATGCACACGAAGCAGAGCATTTAATGATGGATTGCCTGGGTGAAATGCTTTGGACAGCTCAAAGGAATAACCAGCAACCTAATGAAAACACCTATTTGGAATGCATTAGAAAACTGTTATGATTCTTTTATTAAAAAGCATTTAGGCAAAAAAGATTTAGACAAAAAGTCTGGAGATAATAGTGAAAATAATACGCGGTATAGTGACAATGGCTCTTTTAGTTCTATCGAACAATAGTTTTGCAGAGTTTTTTTGTATTTCAGATCAGGGCAAACCTAAACATTGCGAAAAAGGAGATATTCTTCTTGTTAAGCCCACTCTGGTTCCAAGAGTCTGTGACTTTGATGCGCAAATACTCAGAATGCCAAAAGCTGAAAACAAGGCGGAGTATCTATGTCGTTATACAGGCAATATTTTAGCCATTAAAGAGTTAAAGAGTCGCCGCCAGCCCATCAATCAAAGAAATAACATGCGACCGCTTCCACCTAAGAAAAACAATAAAATGTTTGATAGCATGCCATTTTTCAAATAGGCCCAATCAATAGTTTAAGCAAAGCTCATATAAAAAAACAGGCATATGCCTGTTTTTTTATTTTAACTATTACGTCTAAAAACTGTTTAGCTTATCTCTACAGAAATGCCACTAGATGCCAATCCCACTGAGAAGATAAAACATCCAAATCAGTAAGGAAACCGATAACAAAGAGACAATTGCCACCGCACAGGTCTGACAGGTTTTTTCAAAAAAACAGTTCACTTTGGGTAGTCCCATTTTTTTTCTCATTTTTTATAAAATTATTAACTTTGTTTGTAGCCCCTAGTCAGGCAAAGTTTTTAATTTTATTTTCAAAATCTGAAAACCTCATTAAAAGAAAGTGCCTCTACAAACTCAAAAATTGCTTTGAAAACAAAACAATTATCAATATATTAAAGAATAAGTGATCGTAAAAGAATTTTATATAAGAGATACCCCTAAGACTTATTAGTATTTTAAACAATTTTTAAGGATTTAGAGAAAAATATGGCTTAATTGTGGCAGTTATAGATATCCTATGTGATAAGGGCTTTACAATTGAATAAATGCCTTAAAGCCCAAATCACAAGGTTAACGGTACAGTAATGGTAGAAGAAAAGTCCCTAAAGCTGACGCTTTTTTGCTGCGGTGCGTAATCTCAACGCATTCAATTTAATGAAGCCCTCAGCATCTTGTTGATTATAAGCACCTTCATCATCTTCAAAAGTAGCAATATTATCATCATATAAGCTATCAGTCGTTGAAGCACGACCAACAACAATGATATTGCCTTTATAGAGTTTCACACGCACTTGCCCATTCACCACTTCCTGCGATTTATCGATCATCACCTGAAGCATTTCACGTTCAGGGGACCACCAGTAACCATTATAAATCAGGCTGGCGTATTTAGGCATCAGTTCATCTTTAAGATGTGCAGCTTCCCTGTCCAATGTGATTGATTCCATCGCACGATGGGCCTTGAGCATGATGGTTCCAGCGGGTGTTTCATAACAACCACGAGCTTTCATACCAACATAACGGTTTTCAACAATATCGACGCGACCAATACCATTTTCACCACCCACTTTGTTTAAGTATTCCATGATCGCGGCAGCTGACATTTTCTCACCATTAATCGCAACAATATCCCCTTTGACATAATCAAATTCTAAATAAGTCGGCTCATCAGGGGCTTTTTCTGGTGAAACACTCCATAACCACATGGATTCTTCAGGCTCATTCCAGGGATCTTCAAGAATATCGCCTTCATAAGAGATGTGCAGTAGGTTGGCATCCATTGAATAAGGTGATTTTTTACCTTTTGCTTTATCAACCTGAATACCGTGCGCTTCTGCATAGTTAATCAGACTCTCACGTGAATTGAGATCCCATTCACGCCAGGGGGCAATCACATGTACATCTGGTTTCAGTGCATAGGCACCCAGTTCAAAGCGCACCTGATCATTACCTTTACCTGTTGCGCCATGTGAAATGGCATCAGCACCCGTTTCATTGGCAATCTCTATCAGACGCTTAGAAATTAGTGGTCGAGCAATTGATGTACCCAGAAGGTACTCACCTTCATAAATGGTATTGGCACGAAACATGGGAAAAACAAAATCACGAGCAAATTCTTCACGCAAATCATCAATATAAATTTCTTTAATACCCGCGGCTTCTGCCTTGGCTCTTGCAGGCTCTACTTCTTCACCCTGGCCAACATCTGCAGTAAAAGTCACTACTTCACATTGATATTCGTCTTGTAGCCACTTCACAATAATTGAAGTATCCAGACCACCGGAATAGGCTAAAACCACCTTTTTCACGTCAGACATCGAGAATTTCTCCCACATTCATTGATTTATTGCTCAACTTTCATTGGCTTAATAAATCGATTAAAAATTAAGTTGTTTTTTGAAGTGGGTAATTATAGCGGATTCTTGACGTCTAACCTACTTAGATTTAACTTTTTGGTTGTTTTTATCGACTAAATGATCAAAATTGATGAAATTGGGTGCAGGTGGCTCATCGTCAACCACATCACTGTTGCTTTCCTGATTAGGCTGAGCATCTGCAGACGCCGGACTTCCTGCATCAGCAGGAGTGCCCTCACTTTTTTCTGCCTCTGGCTTTTTACTGGATTCTAATGGCTCTCGATTAAAAATTGAACGCTCTGTTAATAAACGACGACGTTCTGCTTTTCTGGCCTCTTCAATTGCTTTTTGCTCTTCAGGAGTAGGAGGGGCAGTGGTTAATAATTGCACATCAGCCCGTCGATTTTGTGCACGCCCTTTGGCAGTCTTATTGTTATGATCAGGTTTACGCTCACCATGACTGACGCTATAAACCATTTCAGGCTTGGCACCGACTGAAATCAAATATTTCACCACAGCCGCAGAACGTCGCTCAGAAAGTTTATCATTAAAACGACGACGTCCACGAGAATCGGCATGGGCATCCACTTTAATTTGTAAAATGCTGGGGTCCATTTTCAAATAACGCAAAATATTGTTTAAATCATTCTTGGAACGCGCAGTTAATGTATCTTTATTGGTGGCAAAATAGAGCTTAAGATTCTTGATTTCATCCAAATCAAAGTCCATCAATGTTTTTTCACATTCACGATATTCTGCAAGCGCTTGACGAAAATTGATAGGCGAAAGCATGACCGCAATGATGTCCCTGCCATCAGCCATATCTCGATAAATTACCACTGGCGTCATACCATTTTCAACTTGTTGTAACATTCTTGACGCATGGGGTGATTGTACAATTAATGGGTTATGGCCTCGCACAAAATCAAACTGACCAATTTCAAAGACCGTATCATCATGACGCCATGAAGGGGGTTCTGACTGGACAATAATTCGAACATTGTCATCTTGCACAGGTTTATCGCTGAGTAGATCAAATTTTACTTTATGACCCGACTTATGAATGAATTTACCTTCCCCGTAAAATGGAATAATTTGGGAAAGAGTACAGACCTGATTTTTTGTACCTGCACTGATCCAGGCTGATTTTTCCATAGGCACAATATACTCACGTTCAGCAGCATAAGCTGGCAACCACAGGAGTACAGTCAAAAAACTGACGAAAATAAGAGGTATGTGACAATTTTTATTCATGGTGAACAATAAAATGCAAAAACTACGCCATAATGAGCTTCAGCCCTGTTTATGCTTGACTGTTTAAAGTTCAAAAGTCAAAAACAAGCCATTTTTTAATTGTTAACCGCAGGATGGCAATGTTTTTCCTACAAGATAAAAACACTTATTCAATTCTCAGAAAATGGCCAAGTGACCGATAGGTAATGGGCTCCCATGAACCCTCAAATAGTAAGACAAACATTCATTTAATTGGATAAAATGTCTGAAGATGGATTTCATCATTGATTGATTTATCTATCAGCATAAAGACTTTGCTGAAATCAGTTAAATGCGTAATGTCATTTCCCTGTGAGGAAAAACGCATTTTCCAACCTGCCCCCGTTGTACTATCCAACCAATTTAAAGATTTTTTAATCGAAACTCGTGTTTCAGTACCATCTAACTTTTCCAACGCATCTTGTCCTTCAGGTGAATTCAATACAAATTTGCCAATTGTATTGATTTGCTGCATATCTAAAAATGCTCCAGCACATTTTGGTGCATCTATATATAATTTACGAAATTTCTGTTTGGCCTGTGATGTGGTTAACGTTGAGTCGAGCTCCTTCCAAATTTCCCGATGAACTATTTCTGGAGCCACCTTGCCATCAGGGCCGATGAGAATTGGAGTCGTTGGCGTTGTCGAACCAAGCATTGGAATAATTCTATCTGTAATATGATGATCAGCGATTAATAAGTGTTGCTTTAGCGTGTGGCCAGGTTCGTTACTTACCGGGCTAAGACGACCTTCACTTTCATATACAATTTTTTCAAAATCTGACTTTGAGTATTTTCTCTTCCGTGCCATTATGCACTCCTTTGATATACACAGATTATATCTTAATCATAGATAGCTTTATCAATAATTGTCATTGTAAGTTTAATTACGTTATTTCTAATAATCAAGGCACTAGTACCTCAACTCTTAAGTTCGTTTAAAAAATAACACTCAATCATTGTGCTATAGATAATAGCCAGATATAAAATTTTCTAATTATTATATGACGAACAACTTGAAAAAAAGCATTCAATTTCCTATCCTTCAAGCATATTTATTATTAATTTAGAAATATAATTACGACACTAAAGTTATATTAGGGGCGATGTAATTGACTGAAATAACAATATTTATAAAAACCAATGGAATTGATTTATTTGCAATAATCTGGTTTTTATTGTGCTTTAAAGGTTACTCCCGATATGCAGCAAAAGCGGCAAAAGGCGATCACGGTCTGTCCAGTGTAATGCACAAATATCGAGTTGAATGGATGAAGGCACTCTTATTGCGTGATGTCCGTGTTGCTGATACCACAACCATTGCCAACCTGGAGCGAGGAGTTACTTTTTTTGCTTCGACCACAATGTTAATCCTTGCTGGCCTGGTCACCGTTTTAGGCTCTACTCAAAAAGCCATTAATATCATTTCAGATATTCCATTTGCCAGCCATTCGACAACAGCCGAGTGGGAAATAAAATTATTATTACTGATCGCCTTATTTATTTATGCTTTTTTTAAGTTCACCTGGAGTCTTAGGCAATATGGCTTTGCTTCGGTCATGATAGGTGGAACCCCTATGCCCAATGTCGAACTTAATCAAAAAGCACGTACAGCGATTGCACTGCGTACCGCAAATATTATGTCTCTGGCAGCAAATAATTTTAATTCTGGATTAAGGACTTATTATTTTAGTTTCGCGGCATTAGGCTGGTTTGTAAATACTGTACTATTTCTGGTATTAAGCGTTGTTATGGTACTCATCTTATATCGACGTGAATTTAAATCCTACACATTACATGAGTTAAGTGTTTCCCACTCAGCCAAAGAATAAAATCATAAATATTCTCAGGTTATATAGTGCTGCTTTATTTAAATGATTCCAACTTAGAAAAATACCTTGAACTATAGTAAAGAGTAAACAAGCAATTTATTCCATCAAAAACACTGTAT
>JADGEK010000031.1 GCA_016744395.1 Gammaproteobacteria bacterium
CGGCGGATTTCAAGCTAGTTGTCGCCTAAAGTTAAAAATTATGCCGCCTTGCTTTCCTTCTCATCTATCTTTTGTTTTTCAGGATTAAGATAGACTTCTTTAATTGGCTCCCAGTTTCTTATATCACCAGACCAGCGCTCAGGATTTTTTGATTGAGCCACTTGATAGACTTGTTTTCGATGAGCCAATATTTCCATATCTTCACCCCTGTGACGTTGCCCAGGTGTGACAAACTTTATTTCACTGTGTAAGTGTTCTTCGTTATACCAATAAACAAAACCTGTAACCCAATGTCGTGCTGTTTCTAAATTAGAAAATGCCTTTTCTGGATATTCAGGCCTGTATTTTAAAGTCCGAAAAAGAGATTCTGAATAAGGATTATCATTGCTCACAGATGGCCGACTAAATGAAGGGATAACGCCTAACTGCTGTAATGTTGAAAGCATGGTCGCACCTTTCATTGGACTGCCATTATCAGAGTGCAAGGTCACTTGATTCGGCTCTATATCTTCTTGCAGGCAGATGTCTGTCATTAAATCAGCAGCTTGTGCACTGGATTCATTTTGATAAACTTGCCAGCCAACTACTTTACGGCTAAAGATATCCATTACTAAATAAAGGTATAAAAAGATCCCCTTCACTTGAGTCGGCAAATAGGTGATATCCCAACTGTAAAGCTGATTTGGAGCTGTTGCACATAATGCCTTTGGTTTCTTTACCTGATTAACAGGCTTTGCTTTTTGTCTATGTTGTAACTGCTTTTCAACACTCAATATTCGGTAAAAGGTAGACTCTGAGGCAATATAAATCCCATTATCAGCTAATTTAGGTACAATTTTATTGGGTGACAAATCAGCATATTCTGGCTGATTTGCCACTTTTATGACTCGTTGGTACTCCAGCTCAGTCAGCTTATTAGAAGGACTTTGTTTCGCTTCAATACGACCATCCTGAAGACTGCCTGATTGTGACCAGCGCTGTAAAGTCTTGGGACTAAAACCTATAATTTCACAGGCTGTTGACTGCCTGGCGCCTGAATCTCTGGCTTCTTTAATCAAGGTAATGATTTCTAAACGATCATGACTCATTGTGAGTTGTCCTCGTCGCTTCCCCAAATTGCCTGGACTTTTTTTTGGAGGACTAATAAGGCTGCTGTTTCGGCTAAGGCCTTATCCTTACGATTTATTTCTTTCTTGAGTGTTTTAATTTCGGCCTTTAATTGTTTGCTTTCTTTGGCACCATTGGATGGGCTTTGATTTTTTGTGAAATCATCTTTCCATTGCTTGATATGATGGGCAAAAATACCTTCTTCACGGCAGAATTGATTCATTTCAGATTCTTCCAGCGAACTGCAGCGAATGATGAGGTTCAGTCTTTCTTCTAAGCTAAAATCTTGTGGTCTTTTTTCTTGTGTCATCGTATCTAAGCTTGATGCTTCCAATTCATTATTTCTGGATTTTATGATCCATTTTCCTAAGGTTGAGAGACCAATTCCAAGTTTATCTGCAACTTCTTGTTGCGTAGTTTCATTAGAACGGTTCAAAGCCTTTTCTACTGCTTGTATTTTAAATGATTGAGAAAATCTTTTTTTCATTTTTTGCCTCTAATTGTAAAAATTTAGAGGCGACAACTATCCTGACACAGGGGGCTTAATCTCCTCATGAACAAATACAATCAATATGGGTATACTATGTTTCTGTACACTGCTATTGTAACGTAGGTACTTTTTAGTAACTGTGGATTTAATTTATATATGCCTAAGAAAAAAATCAATTTTCCTGCCCTGTGGGTAAATCGTTAAGTGTTTTTTCAGGTTGTTGGAAGCCAGAAATTCTTTGGTATCTAAAGGAAAATGTATAAGGTTTAACCAACTGCAACACTCTATTGGCGATGTGTCGCAAAAAATGCTTACTCAGTAACTTCAAGAGTTAGAACGTGATGATTTGATTAAACGAACACAATATTTAGAGGTTCCACCTAGGGTCGAATATGAGTACAGACTTAGCAAAGAGTCTTACTCCTGTGTTTGATATACTAGTAGAGTAGAGTGGGGTGAAAAGCATGATACTAGGATTAGTACGGCATGAAAAATATGATAATGGGCAGTCATGAAGTTTGAGATTTTTTCAGTATCAAGAAAAAAATTGGACTGTTGATCTTTCAATGAGATTATTAAACGCATGTATGAATTTAAAATAGATAAATATACCTATGTCATTAATTTTTTAATACCTTTTGTTATATTAGTTATTTGGAATTTTATTCTATTACATTGGAGAGTATTATATTATCTGCTTTTTTGGTGTTTTGTAGGGATGGTATTTGCATGCTTTATGGCTTTTAATTATTAAGCAATGTGTTCTTCTTGAAAGAAGATGCTTTGGCTGGTTTAAAATTCATAAAAAAATACTGGATACAATTGAACTGGAACATATTGGAAAATCAGATATGATAAATCTTGAAAAGAAATGATTTATGATGTTGTTACTGAAGAAAACAATAATTATTATGTGAAATATTGAGTGTAATTATATGGATAGATAGATGTTAATAATTAATTTAAATATTTTTGAGTTGTTGTCTAGAATCTCTTTAGTTAAGAAACTAAATTATTATTAAAGTAGAGTTATTTATGTTTAAGTTGCTAATTTATTGTGTTATTTGCTATTCTCTGATGAGCTGTAGTTCGATCCCTTCCATAAAAAAAGGGCAATCATTGCAAGAATTTATAATGGATGCTTCTTTTTCAGGCAGTATTCTGGTTGCTCGTGAAGGGAAAATAATACATCGGAATGGGTATGGATTTGCTAATTATGAACAGCAAATTCTTAATACTCCAGATACTCAGTTTTTGATTGCCTCACTCACCAAACAATTTACTGCCTTAGCAATTTTGCAGCTTCAAGAACAGGGGATGTTAAATATTGAGGATACTGTAGATACTTATTTGCCTGATTTTCCGAATGGTTCAAAAATCCGAATAAAGCAACTCTTAAATCATTCTTCAGGAATTTATAATTTTACAGATCAGTGGAAACAAATTAGGTATTCTAATTTATCTCTGAATGAGCTACAGCTAACTTTTAATCATAAACCATTGGAATTTGAGCCAGGTTCAGAAGTGAAATACTCAAACTCAGGATATATCCTCGCTGGTTTGATTATTGAAGTTTTATCTGGCCAGCCTTATTCTGAATACATCACTCATAATATTTTTGAACCTTTGGGTATGAATAATAGCGGTTTTGGATTGCTGGAAAATCCAACATCGAATATAGCTGTCGGATATAATGATGAACAAGTGCTGGATTTAACCAATTTAACGAATACTTATGCTGCTGGTGCAATTAGCTCCTCAGTAAATGATCTTTATTTATGGGGAACATCATTTGATGAAAAACCTTTGATAAATAAAAACAACCTTTTAACAATTTTCCCAATTAATCGAAAAGGTTTGGGCTTAGGGTTTGGTTCTGGTCGATTCAAAGTAGTTATGGGGCTCGGATGGTTTTTCTATGAAAGCGATTATGGTCCAGAATATTCTCATGGCGGTCATATTGATGGATTCTCTTCTGTCATTGCCAGATACCCTAAGCAGAATGCACTTATTATAATTCTAAGTAACAAAGATCAATATGATATTTGGACTCTGAAGGATAGAGTTGCTGAGCTTGTTTTAAAAGAAGAAAAATAATAATAATTCAGGGTAGAGCATTTTTTGAAGCAAAAGAGAAGTCTCTTAATATACTTAATACCAGTATTTTTTTGACCCTGGTAATTGCTTGCCCCTTGTGAGATTCTTTGATAATATTTTTAATGTCAGCTATGTCTATTTTCTATACTGTGATATGGATGTTATGGAATTTTTCCAGTGCTACTTACAGAAGTTGAAAGCTGTGATATGGCCCGAAAGATTAAGTCTCTAATTAATAGTCGTGGTTGAGGATTTTGGGCTATAGAAATTCCTAATCAAGAAAAATTTATAGGATTTGTTGGGTTGCACATGGCAAAGGATAATATGCCTTTTTCACCCTGTGTAGAAGTTGGTTGGCGTTTATCGAAAGAGCATTGGGAGAAAAATGCCTTATAATTAGGTAGACAGAGATATTAATTGCACGCTGGAATTTGTGAGTATGCAATTAGGTAACTGGCTGTCCTACCTTGATGATTCTAGATTAGTAATATTATTCTTCATGATTTAAGCCTCGTCTAAACAGTTCAATTGCTTCTTTTACCATATTTTTATAACTATGGTTAGAGATTTGAAAAAAGCCTTTATGTAACATGATACCATCTAACATACTTACTAATATTCTACCTAAGTGTTCTGGACTTATATTGTTTTTTATAGATCCATTTTCAAGTAAAAGTTGTAAATTCTTCGAATAGTGATAACCCAGCTCATCAAAAAAAACTTTATATGTTTTCACAAAAGATGTACTAGAAAAACTTGGACCAAATATTTCAAAAAAAACTGGAATAAATATACTATCCTCCTCACTTATCAAAAGAGCTTGCTCCATATGTAAAAGAAAATCCTCTAATGTATGGAAGTAATTTTCAGGTATGAGTCTTTTTTTTAGTTTTTGGAAATGCAAATCTGTAATGACTTTTATAAGCTCTTCCTTTGAACCAAAATAGCGATAAAGTGTTCCCTTAGCTACTCCCATTTCTTGAGCAATATTATTCATACTTGCATTGTTAACACCATGCTCCGCAAAAACCTGAAGTGCGGATGAAATAATTAACTGCATCATTTTTTCTTTATCCACAATTTTGGGCATGCAAATCCTTAAAAATTATTTAATACACCTTTATATCATAATTATAGGTATGAATCTTGACATTACGGAACAATCACTCTAAGGTTATTAATGACCGATCGGTCATTAATAACCTTAGAGTAACCATGTCATGAATCTAAAACTGATAGAAAAAAACATATGGATATACGAGGGAAGTGTTGTAAATTTTCATGGCTTTCCATTTACAACGCGAATGACAGTGGTGAAGCTGGCAAATGGAAATCTTTGGGTTCACTCTCCAGAAAAAATAAATGATGAGCTGCAAAAAGAACTAAAGGCACTAGGTGAAGTGAAGTATTTAATCTCTCCAAATAAGTTACATCACCTATTTATTGAGGAGTGGATAGAAGTATACCCACATGCAATTACATATGCATCACCAAGGTTATCTAAGAAGAAACCTGATATTAATTTCAGTGTCGAATTATCGATGCAGCCAGAAAGTGACTGGAAGCTGGATATTGATCAAACCATTATACAAGGCAGTCCAGCTATGGAAGAGGTCGTTTTTTATCATAAAACATCAAAAACGCTCATTTTAACAGATGCTATTGAAAACTTTGACCCAGGTACTTTAGTCTGGTGGCAGCGAATACTAGGTAAATTTGCAGGAGTGCTATCACCAAAAGGGAAAATGCCTATTGACTGGCGTATAAGCTTCTATTTTGGCAGTAGAAATAAAGCAAGAGAGTCTTTAAAAACTATCATGAGTTGGGATATAGACAATATATTGCTATCACATGGTAAGTGTATTATAGGAGACGGTCATAAATTTCTCGAAAGGTCGTACAGTTGGTTAATAAAAACATAACAAAGTAAGTTCTTATGAAAAAATTTAAGTTGCTCCACACGCTAGTATTTGTAATGGGGCAGTTGGCTAATGGGCCGCCCTACCTTTATGCTGCAAAATATGGTATTACATAATGCAAAATAAACAATTTCTTACGATATGAATAAAGCTGTAATTAGGAACTCTGAAACTTATTCTGATAAAAATAATAAAGCAATACCATGGTGGAGCTTTACAGAAGTTATCATGGCAACAGCTATTTTAAAATTAGTTGAGGTTGGAAAAATCAATTTAGACAATTGTCTCTAAAGGGTGGAACATTTAGAGAAATGTTGTCTCCATTTGTGCTTAATATTGATGCTGGGAATCGCCCTTGGAAAAATCCAGCTGTTGGCCTTGGGTTGATGATGGATAGCAATAATAACGTACATAGCTGGGGGCACACTGGTCAAGGACCAGAAAGTACAATCGCGATATACCATTTCAAAAAACAAGAGCCTATGACCGTTGCTATTTTTGAAGAAACAACTGATATGGCTTTTGTTGAAAATGAAGCTGTTGGTCTTGAATTGCCATAAATAAAAGTTAACGAATAAAATTAGATTTTATAATAAATCGAACCAAAATCTGAACGATTTTTTGGATGAACCATAGTCTCCATTTAGATGACAACATAAATGTTTCAAATATTCCGCTTCATAGGGATCATCCTCAATGATTAGGAGCTTGGCAGTGTTTTTGAAATCACCCATCTTATTCATAGTACGCACTTGAGGATAAATAACGGATAAAAACGATATATCTGATTTATAGGTCTATACTATATCGTAAGTGATCTCTCAAATGCTATCACAATTAAATTAACCCAGAGGCAACAAACTCTAATGTCAGATTTAGATGACATACAGAAACAATTAGCTGCATTGAGTGAAGAATTTGCTAATAATCTGAGTCCACGTATTGATCAGATCATCACTGAGGTCAATTCAGTTCTCGAACAAGTAGATAAATTTGCTTTTATGCAGACCATTTTTCGTAAAATTCATAGTTTAACTGGGTCTGCGGGTACTTTTGGCTTTAATCGTCTGAGCGAACAATCTCGACAGCTGGAATTAATGGTCAAGAGTTTTATTGATAATCATACTCTTTGGGATGATCAAACGAATGACGATCTTACCAATGGTCTGAAAAACCTCCATCAGTTGATTGATGATGGACCCGATGTTACAAAATCCCTTAATATACAAGCCAGTCCAACCTCTCTGCAAAATCACACAGAAAGACATATTTATATTGTGGAAGCTGAGCCTGCTCAGGGGCATGAACTTTGTCTTCAATTGAAACCTTATGGTTTTAAAACTTCTCTTTTTAGCAGTGTGGAGGATGTCCGCCAGGCACTTGAAAAGGGGAATCCTGATGCCTTATTAATCGACATTGTTCTTCCAAAAGGTTCGCGGGGTAGTATCTCTATTGCATCTGAAATCGCTCCTTTACATAAAGAGAATATTCCCATTCTTTTTATGTCAGCCCGTAAGGATTGGGAGTCTCGTCTGGCTGCAGTGCGCGCTGGTGGCACAATATATCTTGAAAAGCCCCTGGATATTACAAGATTGATCGAACACCTTGATCGAATCACTCAACAAGTGCCTCATAAACCCTATAGAGTACTGATTATTGATGATGCTTTAGATCTGGCAAAGCACTATTCCCTTGTCTTGAGACAGGCAGGTATGCATGCAGAAGTTTTGAATGATCCTTCAGTGCTTCTCGAAAAAATGGAGAGCTTTAGGCCTGAATTGATTTTATTGGATGTTTATTTACCTGAAATATCGGGTATTGAAATCGCCCAGGTACTGAGGCAACATTCACTTTTTTTTAGTATACCGATTGTATTTCTTTCTACGGAGAAAAACCTTGATACTCAGTTTGCTAGTTTGCAGCAGGGTGATGAATTTCTGGAAAAGCCTATACTTGATGACCATCTGATAAGCAATGTTGAATCACGGGTTGAGCGTTCCAGAACACTTAACCAACTGATGTTTCATGATGGTCTGACCGGGCTTCTCAATCAAATTACCCTGAAAAAGCGGCTTGAGATTGAATTGGCGCGAAGCCAGCGACATAATTGTCCTCTTAGTTATATTATGCTTGATATTGATCACTTTAAAAAGGTGAATGATCGTTATGGTCATACGACAGGGGATCAAATATTAAAATCACTCGGGCATCTGTTAAAGCAACGATTACGTAAAATAGATCAAATTGGACGTTATGGCGGCGAAGAGTTTGGCATTATTATGCCTGATACTCTGCCAGAAAGTGCTTATCAAGTTATCGACAAACTTCGCAAGTTTTTTTCAGACTTAACCTACCAAAGTAATGGTAAAGTTTTTTCATGTAGTTTTAGTGCTGGTGTTGCCTGTGCATCAGTATTCAACCATGAAAAAAGCTTGATTGAAGCAGCTGATGAGGCACTTTATTTAGCCAAAGAAAAAGGTCGCAATCTAACAATCCTTCATAAGGACTGTCAACAATGACACAGTTCAAACGTATACAAACTAACCGAATTATTATTGGAGGAGTCCTGTTATTGGGCTTTTTATTTAGTTATCTGGGTTTTTATGTTGCTCTTGATTTGGAAAAGCATACTCTTCGAGTGGAACACCAACGTATTACATCTCATGTCAAAGATGCAATATTTAAGGAATTAGAAATTAGTTTGGGTATTTTATCAAGTATCCGCAGTTTATTTGTTGCTTCAGACTATGTTAGTAGAAGTGATTTTTCACTATTTACAGATCCTACATTAAAAGCGTATTCTTCAATTCAGGCACTTGAATGGATCCCCTATCTTAGTGAAGCCCAACGAAAAAAATATGAGCAGCAAGCCATCAAGGATGGTTTAGTTGACTTCAAGATCAGGGAACGTAATCCTCAGGGTAAGATGGTGCCAGCACAGCTTCGTAAAGACTATTACCCTGTCTATTATGTTGAACCTTTAAAAGGAAATGAAGCCGCAGTGGGGTTTGATCTGGCATCCAGTGTTAAGCGGCAAATCACGTTACAGCAAGCCAGGCAATCTAAACTGCCTCAAGCTACTGCCAGTATTACTCTGGTTCAGGAAAGTGGAAATCAAAAAGGCTTTTTGATTTTTCAACCTATTTTTATGCCTGAAAATGATAATTTGGATCATAGTGGGGACACTTCATTTAGTGGGTTTGCCCTGGGAGTTTTTAGACTTGGTGATCTCCTGGAGTCTGCCATTACACCAATCAAGACACTCCTTGATCCATTACTTATTGAGTTAACAGATATTACGGATGAGAAAAATATAGATCTGCTGCTTATTAAAAGTTCACCGCTTAATACCAAATTGTTGAGTGATTCAAGCTGGCAAATCAAACAAGAAATTCAATTTGCTAACCGGACCTGGCAACTTTCCACCCAAGCAACGCAAGCATTCATTGAGCAACATGCTAATGTCACACATTGGTTAGTTTTTGTCACTGGTATCTTATTGACCTTAATAATTTCTGTTTTCCTACACATACTGATGCACAGGGAATCAGAAATAAGACAATTAGTAGAACAACGTACACATGAACTCCAATCCAGTAAAAAGATGAGCCAAATTATTGTACAGAGTGCAGTGGACGCCATAATCACGATTGATGAAGTCGGAATTGTCAATCTTTTTAACCCTTCAGCTGTCAATATGTTTGGCTATACGCCTGATGAAGTCATTGGTCGGAATATAAAAATGCTTATGCCCGAACCTTATCAATCAGAACACGATGGTTATTTACAGCATCACAATAAAACAGGTGAAAAACGTATTATTGGTAGTGGTCGTGAAGTCAAAGGACGACACAAAAATGGTAATACCTTTCCTATGAACCTATCGGTCGGTAAGTCACAAATTGATGGTGACACTGTCTACGTTGGGACAATTACTGATTTGACAAAGCTGAAAGATAAAGAACGTGAAGTGCGTGAATTTAATGATCGTTTCAACCTGGCCATACGGGCAAGTGGTATCGGTGTGTGGGAATTCAATGTGACTGACGAGATAATGACTTGGGATGATCGTATGTTTCAACTCTATGGCATGGATCAGAGTCAAAATTCAGACACTTACAAAGCTTGGCGTAATGCACTCCATCCTGATGATTTGAGTTGTGTCGAGGCAGAAATTAATGAGGCTCTTGAAGGTGGAAAGTCTTTCGAGACAGAATTTCGTATCATCTGGCATAATGCAGAGGAACATTATATTCAGGCATCTGCCTTGGTTCTGTTTGATGATGAGGGTAAAGTGCAACGTATGATAGGTGTCAATCTTGATATTACTGAACGTAAACAGACAGAACAGGCGATGATACAGGCTAAACATGTTGCAGAAGAAGCCAATCGACAAAAATCTGCTTTTTTAAATGTCATGAGTCATGAATTGCGTACACCACTAACGGTAATCCTGGGATATTTACCACTATTGAAAAATCCTGATCAAACACTGCCATCCGAGGCCATAATTCAGATTGCCGAAGATATGGATCTGTCGGGTCAACATCTGATGGAAATGGTCAATGACATATTGGATCTTTCTAAAATTGAAGCAGGTCAAATGACACTCTCCAGAGAAAATTCTCAGAGCAGAACTGAGATAAGTGAGACGCTGAAAAAATTTGAACACCAAGCTCTGCAAAAAGGCATTCAATTAGTGAATGATGCCGATGATTTTAGCTTTAACGTGGATAAACGTCGTCTACAGCAAATACTGATCAACCTGATGGGCAATGCACTTAAATTTACCCAGCAGGGTAAAATTACAATCTCTGCCAATCGAAATAATGACTTTGTGACATTTAGTGTTAAAGATACAGGAATGGGTATATCTAAGTCTGAATTACCTTATGTTTTTGATACCTTTCGTCAGGTTGATGATTCTTCTACCCGTGACACAGGTGGTTCTGGATTAGGGCTAGCGATTACCAAGCGTCTAGTGGAACTACACGAAGGTAGTATCCAGGCTGTAAGCACACTGGGAGAGGGTACTATATTTACATTTTCCATTAAGCAATCAGGAGTTGAATGAATGGCAAAGATATTATTGGCAGAAGATGAGGAATTTATCTCGCGAATGATCAGTTTACGACTTGCGCTGAAAGGACACGAAATTGACCAGTCAGTGAATGGACAAGAAGCTGTAGATAAAGCCCTGTCAGGAAATTATGATATGGTCTTGATGGATATGCATATGCCAGTGATGGATGGTCATGAAGCCACTCAAATCCTGCGTGATCATGACTACAAAGGGTTGATCGTGGCAGTAACCGCCTCTGTTATGAGTGCTGATACTGGAAAGGCCATCAAATCAGGTTGTGATGAATATATATCCAAGCCTATCGGAGAAGATTTTGAGGAACGCCTGGAAACCATACTTAATCAAAATAGATAAATAAAACTTACTTAATTAAATTATGCCGATTGGCAGCCTTATTAATTTTGACTAACCTTTTTTAATATACAATTCCAGAATCACCGCCAGCCAGCGATGGCACCACAATAATAACAAGAAAAAGCTAAAAAAATGAACAGGGAAATATTACGACTGGCGATTCCAAATATTCTGAGTAATATCTCGGTGCCTCTTCTTTCCTCTGTTGATACTGCTTTGATGGGGCATCTCTCGGCTTTACATCTTGCCGCTGTGGGGCTGGCTGCAATGGTATTTAATCTAATTTACTGGAACTTCGGTTTCTTACGCATGGGGACAACAGGCTTAACTGCTCAGGCCTTTGGTGAACAGAGTCGTGAAAAATTAACCAATACATTAGGCCGGGCACTCTGTTTAGCTTTTTTGATCTCATTGGCTCTGATTATTTTTCAAATACCCATTATCAAAGTGACCTCTTACCTGTTAAATATCGATGCGGCCACTTATCTTTTGGTGATAGAGTATTTTGACATTCGTATTTTTGCTGCGCCTGCGACACTGGGCTTGTATGTGGTCTTTGGTTGGTTTTTTGGCGTACAGAATGCAATCGTTCCTCTTGTTCTGACTTTATTTATTAATATTATCAATATTACATTGAGCTACTATTTGGCTTATGTCTTAAAGCTGGGTATTGCAGGGGTCGCCTATGGCACTTTAATTGCTCAATATTCTGGCTTTTTTTTGGGTCTGGTCTTGCTTTATCACAATAAAGATAAACTGCAAACATTTTCTTTGAAATCCATTTTAGATAAGGTTCAACTATTAAAGTTTCTAAATATTAATAAGGATATTTTTTTTCGAACCATCGTACTTACTTTTGCTTTTGCATTTCTTTACTCACAAAGTTCGAAAGAGGGTGAAATCACATTGGCACTGACAGTTATATTTCTCCAGTTTCTCTCATGGGTTTCGTATGGTGTGGATGGTTTTGCTTTTGCTGCTGAAAGTCTGGTGGGTAAATACTATGGTGCGAAAGACTGGCAGAAATTTTCGTTGGCAATCCGCTACTCTTTTTATTGGGGAACTGTATTGGCTGTGATGTATTCTTTACTCTACCACTTTGGTGGCCAGTGGCTTATTAGTCTTTATACCAATCAGCCCGAACTGATAGAAGCCACAAAGCCCTACCTTGTCTGGCTAACAATTATCGCTTTTGTTGGAACACCAGGGTTTATATGGGATGGTATTTTTATCGGTATGACAGCGACAAGAGCAATGTTGCTGAGTGTTATTTTATCCTTTGTGAGCTATATCATTTTTTTCTATATGATACAAAGCAGTCATTCTCTGCATCTTTATTGGCTTAGTTTTGTTGTATTTTTATTAATGCGTGGTGTGATTCAGAGTTGGATGTTTTATCGTTATGGGAAATATTTAAACTAATTGGTTTTGACACATTAAAGTAATCAATACATATCTTAGAAAAAAATGCTGTTAAATGGCACTGCGAATAAATAATGCTAAGACTCTTGCTTTTTATATAATTCAAAGTATAATGATAATCATTCTCATTTGATCTTATTCCTCTGGAACTCCACGTCTAGAAGAATTTTATCAAATAAGAATTTTCCTGAACCTTTGGAATGTTAGCAATAAAGTGACAGTGGATATTGACCACCATCTCAATGATGTGAATCAATCTGTCTGAAACTTTATGCATGGATGCGTTAACCTCTTTATATGGAGATTATGCCAGACTGTCCTCCTTATTCAGTCTGGCTATTTTTTATACTCATTAAAGTGCTAAATGCTCGCCTGCTGTAAAATATCATATACACTCTGCGTACTTGCCTTAAATACATACTGCCAAACACTTTCTACTATTCCTGCATTTCTTAAGTTACTGAGTTCATGACCATAATTGCTTAATGCTTTGGATGCCTGTTCTGCTGAATTAAATAAAAAACTCATATTATACTTGATTTTTAAATGATAATGATTATCATTACATATAAAGGAGATTTATTATGAACTACATTATTGACACTGGAGTGGAAAACAATATCCCTTATCTCCGGGTTCGCAGTAAATTAAATGGTTACTGTCTGCTGGACTTTTATGGTGGTGACTATGAACATCTGATCCAGCAATCGATTGTTCGCTCCGATGAATGTCGCTCTTCTAACGAGCAAGTTATTAATGCGCTTATCAAGAGGCTATTTCGCCACGCTTCCTGTAGAGAAAGTGGCTGCAAAGTTTATCACCTTGATCACTGCTGCAACTGTAACAGGAATCATTCTAATCACAATCAAAGTTATAGCGCTATGGCCGATTCAGTTCGTGAATTACTGAACATAACCTACAAACACTAAACTTTGTCATTAAATAAAAGGTCGTTGTCACATGTCACATAGAAACAGTTTAGTCAGCCAATTAGAGCAAGAGATGTTCAGTTCTAGTGAATTATTGAGTATGGATCCCAACAGTCTAAACCACCTGGCTGAAGAATTTTTAATGGACAGTGATGTCACAGGTGTTCAGAATTCTTTGCCAACGGGTACTCCATCAGTATTTACACAATTATTGGCTTTAATAGCAATGGCACAAAAATTTTAGCCTGTTAAGTTTTTTACAATTATGAGTCCATTATTAACATGTCTATGCTTTAAACTCCTGAGCAATAAACTTAAAGGATATTAGTACATGTCTCGACTGATCACTTGTTTTATTTTATTAGTGTATGCGCTACCTCAACAAGCTCTGGCAGAAAACCTTCTTGTTTACTCCAGCCGTAAAGAGCAGCTAATCAAACCTCTGTTTGAATTGTATGAAAAACAAACAGGTCATACGATTTCTTATATTACTAAATCAGCTAAGCCATTAATGCAACGTTTGAAAGCAGAAGGTAAGCACTCTCCTGCCGATCTTCTGATTACTGTAGATGCTGGAAACCTGGGGTTTGCGGCGATGGAGGGCCTTTTGTCAAAGATCGATTCCGCTGCTTTGATTGACAATGTCCCTGCATATTTAAGAGATCCCGAACAACGCTGGTATGGCCTATCCATGCGCGCAAGAACTATTGTCTACAACACTGAAACAGTACATAAAAATGAATTAAAATCCTATGAAGATTTAGCCGATCCTAAATGGAAAGGTCGTTTGTGCTTACGTACCTCAAAAAAAGTGTATAACCATTCGTTGATTGCCATGCTGGTGAACCGCCATGGCGTCAAAAAAACAGAAGAAATTGTCAAGGGATGGGTTAAGAACCTGGCAAATGAACCTTATTCAAGTGATATTCGAACCATGATGGCCATTGTTGTGGGCCAATGTGATGTTGCTATTGTTAATTCCTATTATTTTGGCCGGTTGATGAAACAGCAACCCCAGATACCATTGGCATTATTTTGGCCGTCTGGTGATAACAGAGGCGTACATGTTAATGTGTCAGGTGCTGGTGTGACCCAGAATGCACCTCATCGAAAAGAAGCAATCAAACTACTTGAATGGTTATCAGGAGAACAGGCTCAACACTTGTTTGCCAAATTGAATATGGAATACCCAGTCAACCCCAGGGTAGAAGCATCTGATATTGTCAAATCATGGGGCACTTTTACTGCGGACCAAAGTAACCTGGCCAGTGCCGCTCGACTGCAGTCATACGCCATACGCTTGATTGAAAGAGCTGGGTATCGATAGAGAATATAATGCCATTTAATACGATAAAAAATCTTGGTCTAGCCATATTGACAGCGTTGCTGCTTGGTTCGGTTATTGTCGCTATTTACTTTAATAATAAAACGATGTCAATGCTGGATACGGTTATTGATGATAAGGCGCCTGTTCAGGAAGAAATTTTTACCATTAATCGTTTGCTGGAATCCGCAACACGGGAATTTTATGCTTACATCAGGACCAAAAAAATTTATCGTGAAGATGTCATTGTTCCCATCCAAAAATTAGACTCAATTTTTCGGGCCACCCATCCTTTGTATATGAAACATGATGAATTACCGACGTATAATCGTTTTACCCACAGTTTGTTAAACATATTTCAGAAACTGCTTGATGTTAATAAATTCAACGATAATAAATTAATAATTCTTGAACTTGAACAGGATTTTATCCAGCAATTGTTGGAACTTGGTAATAATATTACTAATAACAAAAGATTGGGGCAGAAGCAAAAAGATAGGGCAAATAACTTGCTGATATCAATTGAAGTGGCTTTTGTACGTTTTTTGGAAAAACAGGAAATGGATTTAAAGACCGTATTTCAGATGCTTGATAATGTTGAATTGCGACTTAAAACTGTGATTGGACAAAGTAAACGAGAAGAGAAGCAACTCAATATATTATTACAAGAATTGTCTTATACACGGATTGTATTAACAGAATATGAAGAATTAAATGAATCCCAAATGTCTGCTGTACTGTCATTAACTGAAGCAGAAATCAACGTCTTGAATGCATGGACACAGATGAGAGATTTTATTTCAGTCTTTAACGCCAATATGCGACAGGACATTGCCAGGGATCAGAGTGAAATTTCTAAAGCCAGTAGGCGAAGCAATGAATTGCTTGTTATGTTTGGTCTGGTGTCTCTGTTTCTTGCGGCGCTGGTATCTGTGGTTATTGGCAGAACTCTGACAAAACGCATCAACCGACTGGTGGTCGGTATTCGTAATCTGGCAGAGGGTGACTATGAATATCGCCTGGATTTTAAAGGTACTGATGAACTGGCTTTTTTGGCTAATAGTTTTGATTCAATGGTATGCCAATTGAAAAATAAGGAGCAGGCACTTTATAAACAAGCTCATTTTGATAGTTTGACAGGGTTGCCGAACAGAAGAAAATTTCATCAATACATTGAGTTGGCACTCAATCAGGCTGTGCGTAGAAACCAGCTTATGGTTGTGATGTTTATTGATTTGGATAATTTTAAACGTGTTAATGATAGCTTGGGGCATGCAGTGGGTGATGCATTATTGGCTGATATCTCAGTACGCTTAACGACCTGTATTCGTTCTTCAGATCTGCTGGGATTATATGCAAATCACCATGAAATGGATATGTTCAGGTTGGGAGGTGATGAATTTGTTATCGTGCTACAAGATTTAAAAACGGCAATGGATGCTGCACTGATTGCGGACCGCATACGGGAGACATTAACAATTCCCACCCAGCTAAACGGGCATGAAATTCATGTTTCTGTCAGCATTGGTATCAGCACCTATCCAAACGATGCCTCTGACACTGATACTTTAATTAAAAATGCTGATATAGCGATGTATCAAGCCAAGAATAAAGGTAAAAACAATTATCAATTTTATTCAGAGACAACAAATGAAAAAGTGATGCATCAGATTGAGTTAGAATGCAAGCTCCGTAAGGCTATTGAAAATGATGAATTACAGGTATATTACCAGAGTCAACTGGATGTCTCGACTAATAAAATAATATCACTTGAAGCATTACTTCGTTGGAATAATAAGGACTGCGGCCTGATACCACCCACTGAATTTATACCTGTTGCTGAAGATTCAAATCTTATCATCCCTATCGGCAACTGGGTGATCGATAATGTCTGTCAACAGATAAAAGCCTGGCAAGTAGAAGGGTTTAATATCAAGGTTGCAATCAATTTGAGTAGCATTCAGTTTAATACTCCTGATTTTGCCCAAAATTTATTTTCAATGGTAAGTCATCATGGTATTTCCTCAAATGCAGTCATACTTGAATTGACTGAAAGTATGATTATGGATAATTCTGATCAGAATATCCAGATACTCCATCAATTGAAAAAAATGGGATTTGAATTATCAATTGATGATTTTGGTACAGGGTATTCATCTCTGAGTTATCTGAAACTTTTTCCTCTTGATGAATTGAAAATTGATCGCTCATTTGTTGATGACATTCCATACAATCAGAATGATATGGCGATCTGTAGTGCTATTATTGCAATGGCAAGTAAGCTTGGATTACGAGTTGTGGCAGAAGGTGTTGAGCATCATAAACAGCAGGAGTATCTGATTGAATCAGGTTGTCATATGCTTCAAGGCTATCTTTATGGAAAACCAATACCAGCCAGTGAGTTGGATAAAAGTAATTTTAGAAAATTTCCGAAGTTAGGAGCAGAGTGTTTACCGCAGAATAATTTATATCCAATAATGGTGCAATGATTTTACTATTTAGCTACGTTGGGATTGAGATTTATTTTTTTTCAATACCAATTTAAAGGTAAAATTATAACTTATACATGCTACGAGAAATATTATGACTGAAACAAATCAAATAAGAGATGAAACTTGCCGCTTCTGTGCCCCTAGTCCAAACCGACGTATCTTAATCGAAGGTAAATGTGGTTTGGCGGCCCTAGATCGTCATCCTGTTAATGATGGGCATTTTCTAGTGATCCCTTATCGTCATTTCTCTGATTATTTTGATATAAACGACGCAGAACTTAAAGAATTGTGGTTGCTTGTGGCTCAGGGTAAAGAGATGATTGATGAGAAGTATCACCCAGACGGATATAATATTGGTATCAATGTTGGCGAGTGGGCTGGCCAGTCTATCCCTCATTTACATATCCACGTCATTCCACGCTACAAAGGTGATGTAGAAAAACCTAAGGGAGGAATTCGAGGAATTATCCCGGAACGTAAACTTTATAGCTTGCTGCCAGACTAAAGAGCAAAATATAACAGACTTATAATTTTACAAGGATCACACTTATTGACTGACACTGATAATATTGTTCAGTGAACCAAAAGGGGATGAGGTTGTTTTAAAGTTAGGATTGATTTGCCAGAGGCTCTGATTACATTCGAAGCCACACTCCCAATCTCCAACAGGAAATTTTTTTCTAATATAAAAAGTACCATTTTTCTTTTTCCGCATGGTGCTTCCTTTCCAGTCATCCCAGGCTCCTTTGACCACAACCTCATCAGTTTCTTCAGAAGGATGAAACTCCAATGTAAGCCATGAAGTTAGCTTTGAATCTTTCTTCTTTTTCATTTCAAGCTCCAGATAATTAGTTTGTGCAATTAATGCTTAGCTATGGATGAACTTTATTGGCAATTTTTAATGGATATTATCTTAATCACCCAGAAGTACTCAATAATAAATTAAAATTAAATAACAATCCTATGGCTAAGATGCCAATAATAATAGCAGCAACCAGTGTCATTGATTTTAACAGCATCAGTACTTTAGACATTTTTCTTGAAATTACCTAATCATTCGGTTCATTTTGATTTTTCCCTATAAAAATAGTAAACTTATTATAATGCGAATGATTATCATTATCAATATTGGGTTGTTATTAATTTTAGAGAATTAGAAAGGATTTAATGTTGAGTTTTTTCTAAACAATAAATCAAGCCATTAATTGTATTGGAGAGTTGTCATGTTAATAGAGGCGGGGTTGCAGAATAACCAACTTCTCGTCAACATTATTAGTAAAGAAACAGGAGAAATAATTTTTGAATTTAGGGGGAAAGAAGTAATGCAAATGTTTACTGATCAGGTGGTTTCAATCAATGATCTTATTTTTAGAAACAAGGCTACCAAGCATAATTTCATCCATAGTCTGATAAAAATGCAAAGAAAATGAGGGTACTTACAATTTTGTTATAAAATAAATTGTACCAGCCTGGTATTTTTTTCAATCAATTAAAGCTCATCCTCATCTCAGCGTTAGGCTGTACATCGGAACGATACATTTCATAATAGGCCTGAATCATTTTCTGGCAGTGGAGTGAATATTTTCCTGCATTAGCCTTTTGCACACCCATTTTAAAAAATGATTCTGCCTCTTCAGGTAAGTACTCTATCAGTCGATCATAGGATAATCGAGCCAGATCCACATTGCCAGTGCGTGTTGCAATGATGCAATGATTTAGGCATAGATATCGCCATGGGCGCTGAGTATTGCGTTTATCATGATCGGCTTTTATATACTCATCAGTCGCATAGAGTATAAGCATACTGATTTCATAAAGTTCTTCGAGTTCCTGTTGACCAGAGGCATGGTTAGCAAAAGAGGCGATACCGCTGACAATAAGTTCAAGTTCTTTAATCGTCCCTTTGTGATTTGCTATCCATGTACCAGTCGATACGGCAAGCAAAGTGAGGAGTTTATGGATTTCAGCATTATCGCTAATTAAAAAGTACAATTGGTCCAGCATCATTAGAATTTTTTCACCCAGATGGCTGGCTTTTTCAGATGAGCATGCACCCAGTCCTGTTTCTTCAGTGATAAGAGTGTGAGTAAAAGTCATCCTGATGGTTTCAGCATTTGCAATAAATTCCAGATGATGAGATTTCCAGGAAACACTATCGAACAGTCTATCAAATGCAGCTTTATAATCTGAAGAATGCAGTACAAATGTTTTAAAATCGGCCATTATGATTAACCAAATCGTTATGTATGAGAATGATTATCATTATCATTGCAGTGGTACCTATTTTTGTCAAGGCAAATTCATTAATAATTCTAATTAAATAACCAAGGATAAGAAGTTGTCATAAATTACTTGTTGCAAACACTAACAATAATCATTATCATTGCGATTAACATTTATGTCACAGATTAAATTTTTGGAGCCTTGATAATGTTTACTAGTAACCCTTTCGCTGAACTTTCAGCGTTTATTCCCCCTTTAGCCATGCAGGCATATGTTATTGCAATGTTTATTCTGGTCATAGGAGGCACAATAATAGACACTCTTCATAAAAAAAGTGCCCGTTATTTTTTTGAAAATTCAGAAAAAGCAAAGAAAAATGCAACTCGCGAGGTGAGTAGTAGTGAGAAAGCATCACTTGCTCTGCAAACAGTTGCCAGTGAAGTGTTAACTTCTTCAGAATTTTCAAACCAGCAACGTAGGATGTCTCATCTCCTCACCATGTATGGTTTTATTCTTTTTGTAGCAAGTACTGCGATTATGATTTTTGCCTACCTGGGTGCAGATAGCACAACGCCTGTTATTCTACCTGTACTATGGCACCTTGGAGCACTGATGCTTTGTACTGGTGGCTACTGGTTCTGGTTTTTTATACGAGTTGATGTCTCTGCAGAAGGTCATCCATGGTATCGCCTTGTTCGTGCAGATATGTTTATCGTTTCGCTTCTAACTATGGCAAGCTTCGCTTTAATCTGGTCCATGTTGCAGGCAATGAATGTGGCTATCTGGTCAACACTTTTCTTTGCGTTATTTATTGCAGCGAGCACAGTATTGTTTGGCGGAGTACTCTGGTCAAAATTTGCTCATATGTTCTTCAAGCCTGCGGCTGCGTTTCAAAAACGTGTGACTAAAGCCGATGGTTCAAAAGAAAATTTACCTTTGGATTACGATATAACTGACCCTTCTTTACAAACAATGTTTCCAGATGTTCCAGAGTACATGGGAGAGAATCCACCCAACATGGGGCTTGGTATTAAGCGTGAATCACCTCATCACTATTAACAGATAGTGTGTAGACCAAATTAATAATAAGGGGAAATAAAATGCCTACTTTTGTATATATGACTCGCTGCGATGGTTGTGGTCACTGTGTTGATATCTGCCCATCAGACATCATGCACATTGATAAAACAACTCGTCGTGCTTACAACATTGAACCAAACATGTGCTGGGAGTGCTACTCCTGTGTTAAGTCTTGTCCGCACCATGCTATTGATGTTCGAGGCTATGCTGATTTTGCACCGCTTGGACATAGTGTTCGAGTAATTCGTGATGAAGAAAAAGGCACGATTGCGTGGAGAATTAAGTTTAGAAACGGTAAAAAAGACATCAACCTGCTGGCACCAATTACAACAAAGCCGTGGGGACAGGAAATACCACAACTGGCAGAAAAATCTGAACCTGAGCAAGATATGAGAAATAGTCATCTGCTATACAATGAGCCAAAATATATTCGCCTGGATGACGGAGGCTTACATACGCTGGAGTCGAATGGTTTAATAATGAAAGAAGGAGTGTATTACTAATGGCTTACGAAACAATTGTTGAAGACAATATTGATGTTTTAGTTTGCGGTGCTGGATTAGGTGGTACAGGTGCTGCATTTGAAGCCAGATATTGGGGAAAAGATAAAAAAATTGTCATTGCTGAAAAAGCTAATATCGATCGTTCTGGTGCAGTTGCACAGGGCCTGTATGCTATTAACTGTTATATGGGAACTCGTTTTGGCGAAAACAATCCAGAGGATCACGTCCGTTATGCACGTATGGATCTAATGGGTATGGTGCGTGAAGATCTGCTGTTTGATATGGCTCGCCATGTAGATTCTGCAGTACACCAGTTTGAAGAATGGGGGTTGCCAATAATGCGTGACCCGAAGAGCGGTTCGTATCTGCGTGAAGGGCGTTGGCAGATTATGATCCACGGTGAATCTTACAAGCCTATCGTGGCTGAAGCTGCGAAGAAATCAGCAGATAAGGTATTCAACCGTATCTGTGTCACCCATCTACTAATGGATGAATCCAAAGAAAACCGTATAGCAGGTGCTGTTGGCTTCAATGTTCGTACGGGTAATTACCACGTATTTAAATCCAAGACCGTTATCGTTGGTGCGGGTGGTGCATCCAATATCTTTAAACCGCGCTCAGTGGGTGAGGGTGCAGGTCGTGTCTGGTATGCACCATGGTCATCGGGCTCAGCCTATGGTTTGATGATTCAGGCGGGGGCTAAAATGACCCAGATGGAAAACCGTATTGTACTGGCTCGTTTCAAGGATGGTTATGGCCCTGTTGGTGCCTACTTCCTGCATTTGAAAACGTACACTCAAAACTGTAACGGTGAAGAATATGAGTCAAAATGGTTTCCAGCTCTAACGGAAATGGTTGGTAAGGAATATCTGGATACAGAAAATCAGCATTTTTCACATAAGCCCATCCCCACTTGTTTGCGTAACCATGCGTTTATCAATGAGGTGGCTGCTGGTCGTGGCCCAATCCACATGGTCACTATGGAGGCGTTTCAGGATCCTCATCTTGAAGAGATTGGCTGGCATAATTTCCTGGGTATGACGGTCGGTCAAGCAGTACTTTGGGCCGCAACGGATGTTGATCCAAAACATGAAAATCCAGAATTAACAACTTCTGAGCCTTATGTTATGGGCTCACATGCAACGGGTTGTGGTGCCTGGTGTTCAGGTCCGGAAGATGTATCACCCGAAGAATATTTCTGGGGCTACAATCGAATGACCACAGTTGAAGGTTTATTTGGTGCTGGTGATGCGGTGGGTGGTACACCACATGCTTTCTCTTCAGGTTCATTTACTGAAGGTCGCCTTGCCGCAAAAGCAGCGTGTCAATATATTGATGATGGTAAAGCCAAAGGCATTGTGGTTTCTGACAAACAGCTTAATGAGCGAAAGGAAGAAATTTATAAGCCAATGGAACATTACAAAGTGAATCGTAATGAAATCACAGCAGGTAGTGTCAACCCTAACTATATAAATCCTCGCCAAGGCCTGGATCGCCTGCAGAAACTGATGGATGAATACGCTGGTGGTGTAACCGTTAACTATATGACCAATGAGAAATTATTGAATATTGGTCTGAAGAAAATGAAGGTTCTGGAAGAAGACCTTGAAAAAGTGGCTGCAGAGGATGTTCATGAACTGCTGCGAGCATGGGAATTGAAACACCGTCATCTTTCTTCTGAATCGGTGATGCAGCATACGATGTTCCGTAAGGAAACTCGTTGGCCTGGATATTATTATCGTGGTGATGCTATGAAGCTTGATGATGAAAACTGGCATGTATTGACTGTTTCTCGTCGTGACCCTCAAACGGGTGAATACACAATGGAAAAAGCACCTTGTTATCACCTGGTTGATGAAGAAGAAGAAAAACAAGCCAGTTAACGTCTCTTTAGTGTGATTCAAGCAATAACAGAGCAAGCAATATTGGTTGCTCTGTTATTGAGTGACATTGTGAGATAAAAAAATAATTTCGTGGAGGATTTATATATGAATCAACAAGCAGCAACCGTGCAGGATAATTTTTCAGAAATGAATATTATTGAGCACACAGAAGAAGAAATTCTAGAACAAGCACTTCCTATGTGGGAAGACTTAATAAAATATTCAAACAAAGGCCAGTATGGAAAATTCATTCGAAAATTTTCATACGATTTATTGCTTGGCCTAAATGAAGTCGAAGTCGGTAAACAATTTGCCAAAAGTGAGTTGGCACGCAATTTATCAACCGAATATGAGTACCTGGGAATCATTCGTCGAGGTCAGCATGTAACCGTACTTTTTAAAGTAAGAAGTACCAAGAAAGAAGGTGAGTGGTTAGGAAGACTGGTACTCGGTTATGAAAAAGGTGAAATTAAAATATTTGCAGCATCAATTTTTTAAGCACACCTTTTTTAGAGATAAGTTATGACTGAAACAATACAAGATAATAAATATGTTGAGCTGACCTATGAGGTGCTTGATAAAAAAACGGAACAAGTTCTTACTTTGGTGGAGTTTCCCATAGGATATGTTCATGGGGTAAATGAAACACTGGCACCTCAGGTTGCAGATGAACTGGAAGGTAAATCTATGGGGGAAATCCTGAAAATCCCCATTGATTGTAATCAACTATATGGTCCCAGAGATGAATCACTGGTTTTTACCGATCATATTGATAATGTACCAGAAGAATACAGAGAAATTGGTATGACCATTCTTATGGAAAATGAGAATGGTGATCCGAAAGAATTTATTGTGACACGAATGGATGATGAATCATTGACCGTTGATGGTAATAATCCACTGAGTGGCAGAGAGGTCATTTTTAAACTTGAAATTTTAATGGTTCGTGATGCGAGTAATGAAGAAATTGAGGCTGGCGGAAAGGTGGATGCCGATCCAGATATTGAAGACGTTCTCAAGCAAGATGAGGGTTTATGGAGTCAGGCAGTCAAGAAGTTTTAGCAGAAGAATATGTGATTAAACATGAGCCTTATTATGAGGCTGTGAATGATGAGTTACGTATTTTTGAGTCTGCTTATCAAAATAAATTACCTATTCTGTTAAAAGGTCCAACGGGTTGTGGGAAAACCCGTTTTATGGAGCATATGGCCTGGCGGTTAAAGCGACCCTTAATTACGGTTTCTTGCCATGATGATTTAACAGCATCTGATCTGGTTGGGCGTTATCTTATTACCAGTGGTGAGACGGTCTGGGTTGATGGTCCTTTAGCAAAATCAGTGCGGGCTGGTGCGATTTGTTATCTTGATGAGGTGATTGAAGCCCGCAAAGATACGAGCGTAGTTATCCACCCACTGACAGACAATCGCCGTATTTTGCCGATGGAAAAAAAAGGGGTTGTATTAAAAGCGGAAGATGAGTTTTGCCTTGCGGTCTCTTATAATCCAGGTTATCAAAGTGTTCTTAAAGATCTTAAACAAAGTACTCGTCAGCGTTTTGTCGCTCTGGAATTTGATTACCCCAATGTCGAAACTGAAATTAAAATACTGGTTAAAGAAACGGATATTTCTCCTGATCTGGCTAAAGCCCTAATTCAATTTGCCCATATGACTCGGAATCTTAAGGGTAACGGTCTTGATGAAGGTGCCAGTACACGCTTATTGGTTCATGCTGCTTTGTTGATAAAAGATGGCATTGATCCCAGGACTGCCTGTAAAACATCAATTGCTCAAGCACTCACAGATGATACAGAAATTTTATCTGCCATTAATGAGCTGTGTTCTTCTTTATTCTAATATGCAAAGTCAATTGAAATTAAATACAGAAGAGATGGAAGAACAACTGGATAAACATCTTGATCCTGTTTTATCCTTTCGACGTTCTGCCGCTCTTCCAGCAGAAAAAATGGCCAGCTTAACCATAGAACAACAGCAGTTTGGTTTGCACTGGGTTTCTGTGATTGCGGCCACTAATGCTGAAATGGCCTATCAATTTGCCGCCAATTATAGCAATGCCATCAAAGATTTTAAGCAAAACCTGGAAGCGCTTGAAAGTTGGATTGTTGAGTCTATGTCAGCCTTTGATAAAAAAGGTTTGCAACTTTCAATGACGGTTTTGCATGATAGTCAAAAATTTGCCGAGAATTATTTTTTAAAACAAAGGGGAGTGACCTTAGATGAAATAAAACAAATACTCGCAACCTTTGTCTGTGGTTTGAGTGGTCGTCCTTTAAAAATTGAGATGGCTGATAGAATTTATACTGATACCGAAACCCTTTTTTTACCCAACCTTATTGGTGATTATGATTCTAAAGAAGAAAATTTTTTATACTACAAATTACTGACCGTTTATCTTTGGGCACAAAACTGGTATGGCACCTGGCGCTATGATCTTGATTGGACAATACAGTCCTATGATGATTCAAAAAAAGCCTTGCTGTTATTTCATAACATTGAAACCATTCGTTTACTGCAGTGTGTTAAGTACAAATTACCAGGGTTTTATCGACAAATAACTCATTTTTTAGACGATTATTACCAGTTACAACAATCACACCATTGGCAGCCTGTTTTTTTTGCACTGAGTAACACAAACTGTACTGTAGAAACCAGTATTAACTTATTAGAGCAATACTATTCACTGCTTGACCCAGTTCACCTCCATTTTCAGGGTAGTCTTAATACGGATGAAGTCGAATATATAAAAAGCCTGCGTATCATCAGTGAAAAAAAATTGTTTCGAAATTTATTGAGCAAAATTTCAGCTGAAAAAAAGCAGAAGCAGAAGAAAAAAGAAAATACTAATGAGCAAGTTGCAGACAGTGAATTTGCAATTAAAAAAATTCCTATGCTACCTGAAGAACAGTTTACTGATGCAATCAATTATGAATTGTCTTTAGACGGTCAGGTAATCTCACCATCAGTTGAAATGCAAAGTCTTATTAGCAGCATTTATCAGGATATTGGTGAAATACCTGAAGATTATCTTGCCGCTGCGGGCCCAGGACAATATATCAGTGAAAATGATCAGGCAGAAGACAATGGTGATGATGTCTGGTCAGGTGTTTATCATGAAAAAGATGCTTCTTTCTATGACGAATGGGATCATATTCGACAGTATTATCGAAAAAACTGGTGCGTTATACGTGAGGTTAAAGTTCAAGGTACGGATGATGATTTCATACCGAAAACACTCTCAAAGTACAAGAGTATTGTTAAGTCTTTGCGACGTTGCTTTGAAGAATTAAAAGATGAAAATAAAAACTTCAAGCGGCAAACACAGGGTGATGAAATTGACATTGATGCGGCGGTTGAAGGCTATGCTGATCTCAGCATCGGTATGGAGCTCAGTGAGCAAATTTTTATTCGAAGGCAAAAAGAAGAACGTAATATTGCTGTGATGTTTCTGGTTGACATGAGTGGTTCAACCAAAGGCTGGATTAATTGTTTTGAACGTGAAGCTCTGGTCTTATTATGTGAGTCATTAGAAATACTGGGTGACCGATATGCCATTTATGGTTTTTCTGGTACCTCCAGAAAGCGTTGTGAGATTTATCCCATTAAACATATTTATGAAGATTATAACGCTGAAGTGAAAGCCCGAGTCAGCGGTATTACTGCTAAAGACTATACCAGAATGGGATTTGCCATACGTCATTTGAGCCATTTACTTGATGGGGTTGAAGCAAGAACTAAATTGTTAATCAGCTTATCAGATGGCAAGCCGGAAGACTATGATAGTTATTATCGTGGTGAATATGGTATTGAAGATACACGAAAAGCATTATTTGAAGCCAAACGAAGAAATATTCATCCCTATTGTATTACTATAGATAAAGAGGCTGGAGATTATTTGCCTCATATGTATGGTGCTGCAAATTATGCTCTTATTGAAGATATTAATCAGTTGCCCAGAAAAGTAACTGATATTTATCGTAAATTGACGACTTAATAATGATAGAAAAGTCAGTAGTCTATTCACACTATAATATTATAGTGTGAATGAGAAAAATACTGCCGGAATAGTTTTTAGCTGCAATTTCTTACAGTGGCTATTACGGCTTTTTAGTAAAAGGTGACCTATATGAGTGAGCAACCTAAAACCAGACCAAAAGTCCCTGAAGGACAAGCACGTTTTCTTAAAACCCGTCAAAAAGAACCTAATGAAAAAGGTTTTGTTGGGTATGATACGATTTGGGAGTCTTTTCAGAAGGAGGTTAAATATACAACCCCTAAACGGCCTTGAGAACCCTGGTCTCCCCATCCAGAAAGCAAAAAGTGCTGCCGCCTTCGTTGCTATGCTTTTTGCTTCCGCTTCTTTCTTAGGAAGAGAATTGTATTGAGCCTTGAAAAACCTTATTGATTTTCTTGTTTCCTATTGCCTGGTGAATTTGTTAAGAGTCCTCAACGAGTTTTCTTAACAGGTTAAAAGTCCTCAATGGCCTAAAAATCCGCAGCGTTTAATCTCCTCCAGTCTCATATTATATTAATAATATTGTAATGCTAATGATTATCATTTATAGTTTATGTTCTGAATAATAAATGTATCAGAAATTAGGGCAGCTAAACTTTATAAATGAACATGAGAGCAGTTATATGCAAGTTAAAGATACGATGTGTACCAATGTTAAAACATGTAGAAAAGAGACTCCAATTAAAGATGTTGCAACCACTATGTGCTTTAACAAAATCAGTGGCTTACCAGTGGTAGATGATGAAGATAACCTTATAGGTATCATTTCAGAAAAAGATATCCTGTGCAGTATGTTTCCTGATATGCGTGATTTAATTGACGGTGGGAGTAAACTGGAT
The DNA here is from genome assembly GCA_016744395.1 of Gammaproteobacteria bacterium. Lineage (GTDB taxonomy): Bacteria > Pseudomonadota > Gammaproteobacteria > GRL18 > GRL18 > GRL18. The sequence goes on from JADGEK010000031.1 coordinate 27,775, forward strand.
TTTGAAGCCATGGAAAAAGATTATTCAGGTATATTGCAGAAAACAGTTGAAGATGTCATGACTAAAGATGTTTTTATGGTTGGACCTGAGCAACCTATATTGAGAGCTGCATCTATGATGTGGCTACGAAAATTTCGTCGTATACCAGTGACTGAAAACAATAAGCTGGTTGGAATACTCAGTATGGGTGATGTTCACAAAGCTGTTTTTCAGGAAAGCTTATTGTCTAAATAATGCCGCTAATTGTCAGCCTGTAGGTGATCAGTACAGTTAAATGGCTTTTTTGCCTGACTACCTACTTGTATTCAACGGACTTGGTGTTCTTATAAATTGTTTTGCTTTTGGAACTGATGTCCTCTTTTACTGACTTAATATTCCATTCTGACAAGCTTAAGCTTTGACCTTTTACCAGGGGATTGTTTAATAAAGGTTGTTTCATACCCATATTCATTCCAATCCACCATCCAATAAAGCCTCCAAATATCAGGCTCAGTATTATTTTGCCCATGATTAATATCCTTAAATGTTTCGTGTATACATCTTAACGAGTTAGGGGTGAAGCTTTTACAATAAGATGGGTGTTTTTTTATCTGGTCTTTATTCATTCCATTGTGCCAATGTTTCCCCTTGAACAGACTAAGGATGAATGCCTTTGAAGGCCTTCATCCTTAAAGAGGTTATCCTGCTATTTGTTTTTTCCCCTGAGAATAAATTGTTTCCCGGAGTTCATGACTAATATTTTTCAGGCGTAGATACACCATTAAACTATTCAGTTCTTTTTTTGAATGAATGTGCTGCAATACCTGACTGAAAGGCGCTTGGCCTTCTTCTGTCAATGAAGCATTGTAGCGCACGGTATCAATGGCTGCATATGCGTAAAAGTCCTGATTTGCTGCCAGTCTTTCAGCACTCGTCAGCATTTCCTGTGCCCATGTTTGGTCCCCCAGATGTTCACTGATTGCGGCAGCCAATTTGGTGAAATCATAGATATTTTTTTCTTTATCCTGCTCCAGTTTTTTCTGCCATGTTTGATAGAATTCTCTGGTTAGTGACTGACCTGTTTTTTTGTCAGACATGGAATATGCCGTCCAGCGGCCAATTTGTTTGACATTACTGAAATTCTGACAATCTTCTATAGCAGACTGTAAAATTTGTTTGATCCACTTATTGTCATTCATATAGTCATTAATAGCAGTACATAAGGCCAGAAGTTCAGAGTAATTGGTTGTGCCATTCTGTAGCAATTCATGCACATTAGTCAGTACCTTTTTGGCATAAAACCTGTCTTCCAGAACATCCATAATATCTCTGGCCAGATTCAAGTTCATCGTACTGTTTTTGGCATTGTTTTCCCGTGCCTGGAACTCTGTGTACTTACTTTGGTTTGCCTCTCGTCGTTGCAGTTTATCCTGTAGCTCTTCATTCCATGAGGTATCATCGGTAAAATGTTTTTCCACAAAAGCAACGACTTGCTTCATTTCTCCCAGGCTGGTTACACAGTCTTCCGCCATTATTAGCATTTTTCGAGCGAGCACCTGATCATCAATACCATTCAGTGATTTATCTGCCAATGTGATTAATTGGGCTGTTTCACTGGCTGATTCGCTGGCTTTTAGTACTACCGATTCACTCAATTTCTTATCAGGCATGGAGGTCTGTAGATTATCAAATAATTTTACAAAGTCACCAAATTGGCTCATTCTTGCCAGTGCTTTTTCATAAAGCTCCGTAGCTCTTTCTTTATCTTCCAGATTCTTAATAACTTCCGTGGCAAAGGTGACCAGTTCAGAAGGGGAAGTGAAGTTTTCACTGGCCTTCTGGTAGATTTCAGAGGCATAGTCTTTATCATCCAGATTATCAACCACTGCCTGGGCAAAGTCTTTGACTTCTACTGCCATATTCATTTTTGCTTCCGCTTTTTGATAGAGCTGCTTACCCAATTCTTTGGCCTCCAGATCCTGAGCAATTACTTTACCCAGTTCCATGAGTTGTTCTTTGCTGGTAATATCGGGTAATGCACTTTTATAAGCGCTGACAGCGCCTTCTTTGTCTTGTAATAATTCCCATAGTCCTTGTGCTAGATCGAGGTTTTCTTCTCCAGTCATGGCATAATCTTTTGCCTGCTCCAGTAACTCAGAGATTTTTTCTTTATCATCAAAAAGGACTTGATAACCTCGGGATAGATCAACAAAATCTTTTGGGAACTGGCAATTGGTTTCTTCATCCTCAAGTATTTGACGTGCCCAGTCTTGGTCTGAAAAAATGTCAACAGCACCTTCAGCGTATTGAATGCTGGCGGGTATATCATCACAAAAACGAGCTGCTTTTTGATAAAAACCTTTTGCTGAGTCAATATCATCCTGTTCTTTCAGTGTTTTTGACAGTTTGTAGAGATCATCAAAGGTCTTACAATTCTCTTCCACTTTAGCAATAAATTGCTTTGCCAGTGCCTCGTCTTTGAGATCTTCCTCAGCATAGCGGGCTATGAGCATAAACTCATCCAGCTGGCTGGCATCTTCTGCAGCCTGCTCTAATAAGCTGCGGGCTTTATCAGTGTCACTGAGTATAGAAAAGAGAGCATGAGCCAGCTCGGCAAACTCTTTAGCTTCAAAACAGCTGTCTTCAGCTTGTTGAAGCAAGTCTTGTGCATAGTCCTGATCCTTAACCAGTTCAGAAAAGCCTTTGGCTGCAGCAATATAATCCAGAGGCATCTGACACTGCAATTCTGATTTTTCCATTAACGACTTGATATAATCTGGATCGTTTTCAATTGTTTTAGCCAGTTCATAAAAATCATTGGCATTGTTGCAGGCTTGTTCTTTTGCTAATAAGTCGTCTTGATCAGTCATTGTTATCTCGCAATTAATTATATTTCAGTAATGATAATCATTACTGTTTGTGAGATCAACTTTATGGCTTAATTAATGTTATTGATAATCATTATCAATAATGGTATAAATAAATCTAATATCGGCATAAAATAATCGAATACGTCTCATAAAATGATGAAATCCATTCTTACTCAATTTTTGATCCTCAACGTTCTACTACTTTTATCATTGCCTCTCGTGTACGCTGAATCAACACCTGCAATTAATGTTTATGAGGAACACCTGTATAATGTCACCCAATTGACCCAGGAAGGGGATAATGGTGAAGCTTATTTCAGCAGTGATGGTCAACAGCTCATTTATCAATCTAGCCGTGGTGGTGAAAAGTGCGATAAAATCTGGACTATGAATATTGATGGCTCTGATAAGCAGCGGGTTAGTCCTGAGCATGGTGCTCATACCTGTTCGTTTTTTTATCCTGATAAGCAACACATTGTTTTTGCATCTACCAGCCATCAGGCAGTTGATTGTCCTAAAAAACCTGAATTTCCCTCTCATATACGCTATGCCTGGCCCCTTTATCCTTACTCAATTTATAAAGCCAATGTTGATGGCAGTAAGATGCAAAAATTAACCAATAATCCTCAATATGATGCTGAACCTGTTATCTCATCGGATGGTAAAAAGATTGTCTTTGGTTCTCAGCGGGAGGGTGATTTTGATGTCTATACTATGGATGCTGACGGCTCAAATGTGAAGCGTTTAACTGATAAGGTGGGCTATGATGGTGGTCCCTGGTTTTCACCTGATGGACAAAAAATTGTCTGGCGAGCCTGGTATCCACAGACTGAAAAGGAAAAAGCTCAGTGGCAAGATAGTATGGATAATAATTATATTACCTCTACGCCACTGGATCTGTGGATAATGAATGCTGATGGTAGTGGTAAAACACGTATAACCAATAATGGCGCAACCAATTGGGCGCCATCCTGGCATCCTGATGGCCAGCGAATTATATTTTCCAGCAATATGGATGATTGGCATGAAGATTTACAAACCTATGGGCATAATTTTGAGCTTTACATTATTCATACGGATGGCAGTCACCTGAAACGTATCACTGATAATAAAGTCTTTGATAGTTTTCCAATGTTTTCAGCTGACGCTAAAAAACTGGTCTTTGGCTCAAACCGAAATGCAGCCAAGCCCCGTGCCACTGACATTTATATTTCAGACTGGAAGGAATAGCCGCTTGCCTACTCGTTTGCAGTATTTCTTTTATATTATTTTTTTGAGCTTATTACTGCCAATAAACGCCTTCTCACAGACAAATCTACCGATAGAAACTGTTTTTGCAATACAGCATTCACTCGATGTCAGAGTTGAACCTGATTCTCATTTTATTGAAGTCAAAGATCAAATTACATTGCCTGCCATGCACTCTCAGGAGCTGAGATTTTCATTACACTCTGGGCTGATACCTCAATCACAAACTGACAAGGTCACTATTAAAGTCATTCCGTCTACAGAGACGATGGCAATGACTGAACACAACTATACAACACTTTATCAGGTCAATTTACCTGAAGGTCTGTCTGCGTTTCGACTGAGCTATAAAGGTAAAATTGATGACAGATTGGAATCTGATGAGAAAGAGCAATCACGGGGTTTCAGAAATACTTCAGGCATTATTGCAACAGAAGGTGTTTACCTTGCAGGTAGTTCTAACTGGTATCCTCAGTTTACTGAACAGATAGGAGTGACTTTTGATTTAAGAGTTCAATTACCCGATGAATGGACGGCTATTAGTCAGGGCAAGCGTATAGAGCATAAACTGAAAGGCTCTACTGTTCAGTGGCAAGAGTCGCACCTTCAAGAAGAAATCTATCTCATTGCAGCAAAGTTTAAAGAATATCGTGCTGTGACACAGGGTATTACTACTCAGGTTTTTTTACGTACACCTGATGAATCACTTGCTAATCAATATCTGGATGCGACTACACTTTATCTGGAAATGTATCAGAAACTGATTGGTCAATACCCCTACAGCAAATTTGCTTTGGTCGAAAATTTTTGGGAAACAGGCTTTGGCATGCCGTCATTTACTCTGCTTGGCTCAAAGGTCATTCGTTTACCTTTTATCATTAACTCTTCTTATCCCCATGAAATTTTACACAACTGGTGGGGGAATAGCGTTTATATTGACTACCAAAGCGGCAACTGGAGTGAAGGTTTAACCTCCTATCTGGCCGATCATTTGATTAAAGAACAAAATGGGCGAGGTGTGGCTTATCGCCAGCAAAGCCTGCAAAAATATGCAGATTATGCCGCCAGTGAGCGTGATTTTCCACTATCAGAATTTCATGGCAGACACAGTGCGGCCACTGAAGCCGTAGGTTATGGTAAAGCTTTAATGTTCTTTCATATGTTGCGTCAGGAGTTGGGTGATGATGTATTTACCCAAGGATTACAGGCAGTTTATAATCAGTATCAATTTCAAACAGCTTCTTATGATGATTGGCGTAAAACATTGGAAAAATTATCAGGAACCTCCTTAAAACAGACCTTTGAACAATGGATCAAAAGAACGGGTGCACCAACTCTTACTCTGGATAAAACGTTGGTGTCCATAGATGAAAATAATTATCGGCTTAATTTTGAATTAAAACAGACACAATCCGGCCCTGTTTATAAGCTATTGGTTCCTATTGCTATTGCTCTGAATAAAAAGAAACAGGCACATCAAACACAAGTTTTAATGACGCAAAAAACTCAACAGTTTCAGATAATACTGTCAGGCGAACCTGTGCGTCTTGATATTGATCCTGAATTTGATCTGTTTCGTAAATTGGCAATAGAAGAAACACCGCCAGCCTTTACCCGAGTTTTTGGTAGTAAAGAAATGCTAGTGGTGCTGCCTCGAAATTCAGCTGTTGAATCTTACAAGGCCTATGAGCAATTTGCACAGTCAATGTCAAAGATGGGACCCGATAAAATAAGTATTCAATGGGATGATGAGCTGGACACGCTACCAGATAATATGAATATTACTTTGTTGGGCTGGGAAAATAAATATCGGGGAGCTTTTCAGAAAATGCTGTCGGATTATGATGTCTCTTTCAAAGATAAAACCGTCATGCTTAATGGCCAGTTTCTGTCTCAGGCAAATAATTCAGTGGCATTCACCATCAGGCAAAAGAATAAACAAAAAACCGCTCTGAGTTTTATTGCTTCCGATGTCGTTTCGGCTTTACCAGGGCTTGCTCGCAAATTACCCCATTATCACAAATACAGTTACCTTGCTTTTTCAGGTACAGAACCTGTTAATCATACCAAAGGGCGTTGGCCTGTAAAGTTTTCGCCAATGACAAGGTCACTCCTCGACAATACCTTTGCAGCACAGGCAGAACTGAAAAAACGTTTGCCTTTGGTCGAGAAATCTTCTCAATTTAGTGCTGATAGAATGCTGGAGAGCGTTCAATTTTTGGCCTCTGAAGATCGAAAGGGCAGAGGTTTTGGTTCAAAAGAATTGGAAGAATCGGCTGATTATATTGCACAGGCATTTAAGGCGGCCGGGTTAAAGCCAGGTGGCGATAATCACAGCTGGTTTGAGTCCTGGCAGGAAAAAGGTGGTGAAAAACAAGCTGCGTCAACATTAAAAAATGTAGTGGCTGTTATTCCTGGAGTGAATCCTTATTATGATGGGCAAAGCGTTGTCATAGGGGCTCATTATGATCATCTGGGATTTGGTTGGCCTGACGTTCGGGGTAATAACAAAGGCAGAATACATCCTGGTGCTGATGATAATGCCAGTGGCGTTGCAGTGCTTCTTGAGCTGGCCAGAGTGTATGGAAAATCACTTAAGCCTGAGCGCAGTATTATTTTTGTGGCATTTTCAGGTGAGGAATCCGGTCGAAAAGGATCTAAGTATTATCTTAGAAATCAAAAGGCCTATCCTGCCAGTCAAATCATGGCGATGCTTAACCTTGATACGGTAGGGCGTTTAAATAACAAACAACTTCTGATCATTGGTGCTGGCTCTGCTACACAATGGCCTCACATCTTCAGAGGGATCGGGTTTGTCACAGGAATTCAGACCACATTAGTGAAAGAAGCGCTGGATTCCAGTGATCAAGTCAGTTTTCATGAAGCAGGGATTCCTGCTGTTCAATTGTTTTCTGGTATCAATCTGGACTATCACCGTCCCTCAGATACCAGTGATAAAATTGATACTAAAGGTTTGATTAAAGTGGCTCAGGTCAGTAAAGAGATTATGACTTATCTGGCTTCAAGAGAAGAGCCGATGAATATCACACTGCATAAGTCAGGCAATTATGTTGCTCAAAAAAAGCAGCGTAAAGTCAGTCTGGGCACCATACCAGACTTCACTTGGTCAGGTGAAGGATATAAGTTAGAAGGTGTGGTTCCTGAGTCGCCTGCTGCACAGGCAGGTTTAAAAAAAGGGGATGTGATCAGGCAGTTAGGAGAGCAGACGATACATAACATTCGTGATATTTCCAGAGTATTAAAAACTCTAAAAGCTGGGCAAATAATCAGTATTCAATACCTGAGAAATGATTCCATCAGTACTGTGACAGCCACATTAAAAGCTAAATGATATTGAGTGTTACCATCAGATACTATATCTGTCTATGACAGATTTCCCCCAAGGCCACTTCCAACAGGCTTAAAAAAGCAGCCAGTCGTAAACTTTTTGCAATTCCTGATCATGTTTTTTTGTTGTTAATTTAATGTCACAGGTATAGTTAGGTTCATTTTTCCTGATGTTTGCATTGATTTTTTATAAATGCTAGATATAATGATAATTATTATCATTACTAATCGTGATTGGTGATGATAGAGAGAGAAGGACAAGTAACCCAGTAAATTCAGCAGGTGATTTAAGGCTCTATTGCCAGTCTCTCTAAACCAGCAATAGTGCAATAATTATCTAATGCAGGATAATGAGTAAAAACATGACTTTTATAGAAAAAATTAATGACTTCTTTCTATGCCTGGCTCGCTATAGAGCAACAAAATATCAGCACAATAGAGTTTATGATCACTACTTGAGTGCACGAAAAGCAAAGAAAACAAAAAAAAATACCTGACAAGCCAGCGTGTTTTATCTTTTTAGTGCTTGATCCCCATCTGTTCTACTTTTTTCCAGGGTAAATTGGCAAAAAGAGCCTGCTTTTTTTCTAATTGCTGAATCAGCTGTGACAGAGTGTGCTCAGGTGAGTCAGAATCGCTGAGCATTCGGTATATGGAGTGGACATAATCCTGTTGCTGGTGACCGATGACCTGCAACTGAGTGGATAACTTTTGTTGAACTTGCTCCCAGCCAATAGTCACCTCATCTAAAAAATGCTGTTTAAGTTGATGCTTAGATAAGTGCTTCACAATCGTATTACTTAAGCGAACCTCCCATGATGTGCCCATAAATGAGCTACCAAGAGCAGCACCAGCAATTAGGAGTCCCGTTGCAAAAATGCCAGGGCCACCAATGGCCGCCACTGTGGTGACAGCAGTGGCCGTCATGCTAGTACTAAAGCCCAATGCTGTTGTACTTTGTGCGACAACAAGATATCCGCCCCAAGTGCCTAAAGTTGAGGCCCACGCCGCCATCGGAGTGATGCCTGCCAGACTGGCCATGCTGCCGAAAAAGAAGCCTCTTATATTTAAAGGGATGGGCAAACTTATTGGGATTGATTGCTTATTGAGTGTCAAAGAGCTGTTGCTATCCTCAAGTAGCTGGTCTAAAAGTAATGATTCTAACTGTGAGTAATAGCTTGTTAAGACTTGATCAATTTGCACTTGTAGCAAGTTAAAAATAAAACCTGAAGCATAGCTCTTGGCATCCTGGCTTTCGGGAAATTGTGCCTTAATGATTTGTTCAATATTTTCAGCGGACACAATACTGTCATATAAGTCGTCAATTGCCTGAATGCTTTCAGCCTTTAAACGATTTATTTTACAGCTAATATTGTTCTCCAGCTGGCCAATTTTGTCCTGGACTGTTTGTTCTTCAAGAGAAAAAGAGGCATCAAAGGCATCAAAGGCATCAATGATAGAGTCTGAGTTGAGCTGATGACGATCATTAACCAGAAGTTGTTCAATGGTTTTACAGGTTTGAATGACTTGTGAATAGCGTTGCTCAATGTCACTTTGTAATAAGGTGACTTCGTCATCAAGACGCCTTGCAAAGGCGATAGGTAAAGTGTGAGCGAGCAATTTTTTCAGATCAGATTTTAATGCCTCACTTCGCTCAGGTGTTTCAGACCAAAAAAGGAAGCAACGATTGAAAAGCGTAGCATAATCATTTTTTGAACGATTGCTTTGAGTGCTTTCCAGACGCTTTAAACCACCGTGAATAATTTCCTGCATTTGTTGTTCAGACAAAGAAGGATCGGCATGAGTCGCAATAATATAGACGTTGCCCAAAGGTGGGAAGTCACTATCCCATAAACTAACGGGTGTCACAGTGTTGAGCAGTTTGTTAATTCTTGTAATGTCTGTTGAAGACATAAACCCCTTACTATTGGATGTGTAAATTAAGACATCTGTATTGATGTCCAGATGAACACTCTTTAAATCATCACTCTGTGAGTTAAGATCACCTGGCACGTCAATAATAGTGCACCCCTTTAAAACAGGGGCGTCCAAAAATAATAAAACACTGCTTGCATCGGAGTATGTTGCCTCTTTGTCAGAGTCTTTATTTTTAGGGAGAGTGTATTTATGAGAGGCCCATTCCTTCAATGTTTGAGTGTTGCCTGCGGTGATCTTATTCGCCTGACAATAGGTTTCATCTTGCCAGCGACTTTGCTCAAATCCTTTCTTCATTATCCACACATCTTCAGCCATGAAGTCAGGCTTATCATCAATATGATGAACTTGGATGATCAGCCTGGTTTCAGGCTGATAGCCCGTGGGTAAATAACGGGCACCTAATAATGTATTAACAATATGTGATTTGCCTGCATCAAAATGGCCTGCCATCAGAATAGTGGGCTTTCTATGAGTGTGCCTGAGGAGTTGACAAAAATTTTGACCGTCAAGCAAATTGAGTTGTGCCAGTGGCTGATCAGAGGCTGCCATGTCCATATAGGCACAGGCAAGATCAATTCTTTGAGTTAACTCCGCAGGGGCTGCTGGGAGTTGCATTGCGGTCGGCTTTGTTTCCAATGTGGACAGTTGAATAGCTGTGGGTAAATCAAGTCCAATGGCTTCAAGGTAATCGTTGATCAGACCAATGGGAACTGTATCAGGATTAGACTCATAACGGCTGATCTGAACTTGTGAAATTGACAAACGTTTGGATAAGCTGGTTTGCGTTAAACCTGCCTGTTCTCTTAATGATTTTAAATTGAAAACACTCATTGGTGGCCTGTATGAATCGATTTGAAGTAATGATACTGAGCAAAATGAGCATCAGTATAGCGTTTTCTCATTGAAGGGATCAATTTTTTGCTAAAAGTATCTGTATTGATATGTATCAATTGAATTAATATGCAAATATGTATAATGATAATGGTTATTATTACAGTTGTCATAATGGAGACGATCGATGAGCTTATTTAAATTGACGATTGCAGATGATGCAATTCAGAAAAAAACACAAAGTTACCAAAATGTGATGAATTTTTTGTCAGCATTTATTATCAGTTTTACAGTGACTTTGGTGAGTGGCTTTTGGTTCTGGGGTGTTTCACATGAAATAAATTGGAACGCTTCACAAATGGTCTTGATCCTTCACTTACTCGGTGGTGGTTTATCTTTTATTTTATTTATGGCGTATTACTTTTTACACCAAAAAGACAAAGAACTTCAATGGTGGCGTTTCTTACTTCCATGGCACATAAAGCAGATGGAAGATGAAACGGCTTTGCATTTAAAACAAAGGAAACTAGGGGTTTATCTGACCTGGTTGTTATTAATTATTTATTTAACAGGATTAAGCATAGCTTTACCTGCGGTCATTTTTTATTTGGACTATGTGCATCTATACACATTTGAGCAATTAATCCTGCTTAATAATATTCATCTTTGGGCTACTTTTATTATGCTGCCAATACTGCTAATGCACTTTTTATGGTCAGCAAAAAAATAATAAATATTTAAAACAATTTATGAAAAATGGGATAGAAAAAGGTCAATTCAATGAAAATTAATATGGTTATCACCAGGCCTGTGTACAAAATGTTTATTGTCGCAGTGATTTGTCTGGTTGTTTTTGGTCTGTTAAGTGTGGCAGTGCCCTGGCAAGCCAGCAATGGTGAAGAGGTGGGTAAAGATCTGAAAAATTACTCAATGCCCTGGACTAATAACAGTCCTTTTTATCCATCAGAGTGGAAAACTAAAGATGATAAATTGGTGAACTGGCGTGGTGTGCCTTCGGCCACTTTTTGTGCTGAATGCCACGAAAAAGAATACAAAGAGTGGGCGTCTTCCATACATGCCATCACTGGCCCTGATGTTATTTATGAAAATGCCATCTCTGTTAATGAGTTGTCTAGTACCCACGGTGGTGAATACGCGACAGAAAAAGTGCGCTGGTGTGATGGCTGTCATGAACCGCTCGGTATTCTTGCAGGAGAAGGTACTCCCGTGCCGCAGGTCGGTCCCAATGAAGCGCTAGAAGAAGGTGCTACCTGTATTGTTTGCCATACTGCGACTGAGGCAAGACCCTTAATTGGCAATGGTGGCTTAACGCTTGATATTAATGAGGTAAATCGCTATATGAGTCCTGCTCTGATTATGTCAGCACCCGAAGAACATGCTCGAAGCATGCAGGCTGTCAATCATAATCCACTTTTGGCACAATCTGAGTTTTGTGGAAGTTGTCATACTGAAATTCGTCCGACTCGTGTTAATGGTGACTTTCCCATGCATTTTCAGGAAACCTTTGATGAATGGCGCTTAAGTGATTATGCAGAAAATAATATTCAGTGTCAGGATTGTCATATGACCGATGATCCAGCAGGCTATGTTAATGCACTGAAAAAAGGTGAGACACCAACGAAAAAAGTATCACATCGTTTTGTAGGAAATAATTATCTGCTGACAGATAATACGTTACCACAGGATGTTTTGGTGGCTTTAAGAGGTGGCTGGGTACCAGGACATAATGTGTTTCTCAGTTCAAAAGAATGGATAGATGATCTGGGTAAGCAAAATTCAATGATAAAAGAACTCTTGCGTGCAGCGGCTGATGTGAAAATTAATACAAGCCAGGCCATTGCAGGAGAAGATACTCAATTGGATGTGGTGATAACGAATAGTGGGGCTGGTCATAATTTACCGACGGGACCATTGGACCAGCGACATATGTGGGTGGAGCTGATAGTGAAAGATGCCGATGATAAAGTGATTTATCATAATGGTGAATTCAATAATAAAACAGGTGAAATTGATCCGGATGTCGTTGCACTTTATCTAAAACAACTCTGGGATGATGATGGTCAATTAATCAATCGACACATTTTATTTGATGTGAACAGAATGAATTATTTGCGCAAGCCAATTCTTGCTAAAGAATCCGATACCATCACTTATCAGTTTAATGTACCTGCTAATGTAAAAGGACCCTTAAAAGTTCAGTCCAAGCTTTGGTATCGCCTGGCACTCCAGGAAATTCTTGAGAATGTTAAAGAGTTTCAATTTCCTGCAATCCCCGCTCTGGAAGGCTTTATTATCCCACCCGTTTTGATGGTAGAAAATGATGCCAGGATTGGTATTAGTGAGCAAACAGTAGATACATCAATGGAAAATAAGGAGCAGACTCATGTTAACTAGATCCGTTCGAAATAAAGAAAGAGGGATAAGTTTAATTGAAATAATGGTCATAGTTATTTTCATCGGTGTGACTTTGGTTGTTGGTATTAAAATGGTGGTTGCACAAGAAAGTGATGAGGAAAAAATGATCAGAAAAGCTCGAGATGGCCTGATGTTGATTAATAATGGTATTGGGGCTTATGTTTTTGATACAGGTAAGTCAGTTCCAAATAACCAAAAAGAATTATCAGTGTTAGTTGAAAATGGTTATTTTGATAAGTTGCCAATTGATCCCTGGGGACAGGATTATCAATATCAATATCCTGGGGTACAAAGTGGAAAAGGTTTTGATCTCTTTTCATTTGGGCCTGATGGTGTTGAGAGTGATGATGATATTGTGAGCTGGGATTTATATGGATCACAGATTGTTCGATATACTCAGGATGTAAAAGATAAATAGATCACGAAAAAGGTGGATCATGTTTCAGGTTAAAACCAAACCAAATGAACAGCAATTTACAACCAAAGAGGGTGAAAGCATCCTTGAGGCTGCCATAAGAGAAAAAGTCATACTGCCTTATGGCTGTGGTAACGGCCAATGTGGCAGCTGTAAGGTCTTTGTTACTCAGGGTGAATATGAGTATTTGCATGATTATAAAGCAGGAGTGCTCAGTGCTCAGGAATGCAATGATGGTGCAATGCTCTGTTGTATGGCAAAAGCCAAGTCAAATCTTGAAATACTCGTGCCTGAAAGAGATAATTATCCTGAAATAATACCTCAAATTTATGAAGCAAAAGTCATAGAACTTGAAGTATTGACTGATACTGTCTATAAGCTGGTTATGGAAATAGATTCAAACCAATTTAACTATTACCCTGGCCAATATATTGAACTGCTCTTGCCAGGAGACCAAAGACGAGCCTATTCTCTTGCCCGTCTGCCCACAAGAAATGAAGAAGAATTAACTCAGGAAATTGAATTACATATCCGTACTCATAATAAAGGCCTGTTCTCTGAGCTACTTAAAGATAAGGTTTCTATTGGTTACTCTATCATATTTGAAGGACCCCAAGGTCACTTTTTATTGAACGAGTTATCAAGTTCTAAGATTGTTTTTGTTGGTGGTGGGACAGGTATTGTGCCTATAAAATTGTTATTGGAATATTGTCTGTCTCAAGTGAAAACTGAAAGTGTCTATTTGTTTTGGGGTGTAAAAAATCAACAAGAACTCTTTCATCATGATTATTTTATAAAGTTAGCACAAGAAAACAATGACTTTCACTATATTCCTGTTCTGTCTGATCCAGATGACAATTTTTCTACCTGGAAAGGCGCAACAGGTATTGTCTCAAATCATGTTGTTGAAAAAATATCTGACTTAAAAGACTGCCAGCTATATGTCGCAGGCCCATCAGCCATGATTCAATCATGCCAAAATATCTTTCCTGCATATGGGCTGTCAGAAAATAATTTTTTTACTGATATTTTTTATCAGCCTGGAAAAAAATCTGAATTTAAAAAGAAGAATTTTTTTCAGAAACTATTTTCTTAAATAAATACTCATAAGGGCCAGATGAATTAAATTGAAATAATTATCTTGCATTTTATATGTAGAAAAGTATAATGATAATCATTCTCATTGAATTTTAATTGTTTTATGCTCTGCATTTGAATATAAAATTTTAATAAGAATCCTGCAGGACTTTATCTAGAGGGCCGCATTGTAATACGATGAAATATCAGGTGTTCATTACTCTTAATCCCAATAATGAACGAAACTACACCTTTTCTTCATGTATGAATGTGGTAATACCTTGCAGGGAGTACAAGCCAGACTATGAAATTATAGTCTGGCTTTTTTATTGATAAGCTTTAGGAGATAATTATTATGGATGATCCTATTAGTATTTTATTTAATGCAACTTTGTTTATTTTTGCCGTATTTTTGATCTGGACTTCATTTTTTGTGGTCAAGCAAAAAACAGCTGTGGTAGTTGAATTTCTTGGAAAATTCTCTTTTGTTGCGAAAGCAGGTCTGAATTTTAAACTGCCCCTGCCATTGATGATCAGAACAGACCCTATTTCATTGCAGTTGCATCAAATGAAAGAAGAAGTGTCTGTCAAAACCAAAGACAATGCCTTTGTCACCTTTCCGATATCAGTTCAGTATAAAGTTATTGAGTCCAGAATACGCGAAGCTTATTATGAATTATCCTCACCCGTTCAACAAATATCATCCTATGTTTTAAATGTTGTCAGAACTGAAACAGCGATGTTAGCCATGGATGAGTTGTATACCAAAAAAGAAGAAATAGCGAGTGCAGTTAAATTAGAACTGCGAGCAAAAATGGCACGTTTTGGTTTTGAAATTGTCACTGTTCTTGTGGATGAACCTATGCCTTCTAAGGAAGTCAGAATGGCTTACAATCGTGTAATTGCAGCTGAACGTGAACGGGAGTCTGCTGTTAATGAAGCAGAAGCTATCCGAATTCTTAAAATAGGGGAGGCAAAAGCGCAAGCTGAAAGTCTCGAACTTACAGCAAATGCCTATGTCAAACAACGTCAGATCTATGCTCAGGGTGCTAAAGAATCTATGGAAGCACTTTCAGTCGCTTTACCCACTCTGAGTGCTCAGGAGGTTCTGCAGTATCTGGCTGATATGGATCATCGTGACATGCTGCGTGAAGCATCAAAAGGACCTGGGACCATATTGATTCCTCAGACAAACACCTCCAATTTAAGTGAATCAATTGCTCTATTAGAGTCGAAGTCACAAACGACTGATCTCAATTTGAGAGAAATGGCATAGCCAAGTGAAAGCACAGTATTATTTTGATTTACACTTCTCTTTTTTATGTTTACGGGTGACCTAATAATCAATTATGAATGATTCAATTCAAAAGCTATTAGCTCAGATAAATCAGGTCATTGTGGGTAAAGAATGTCAGATAAAGCTGGCCTTGGCCTGCTTGTTAGCGGATGGCCACCTACTGATCGAAGACATTCCAGGTGTAGGGAAAACCACTTTATCTCAGGCATTGTCGATCAGCTGTGGTTTGGAATATAAACGAGTTCAGTTTACTTCTGATTTATTACCATCAGACATTATTGGTGTTTCCATTTTTAACCGTGATACCCATCAGTTTGACTTCAAAGCCGGGGCTGTATTTACGAATTTATTGCTCGCTGATGAAATCAATCGTGCCTCGTCTAAAACACAAAGTGCTTTACTCGAAGTGATGGAAGAGTATCAGGTGTCGGTTGATGGGCAATCCCATCCTTTAGATAAACCCTTTTTTGTAGTGGCCACACAAAATTCACAAGAGCAACTTGGGACTCATCCCTTACCAGAATCACAAATGGATCGGTTTCTGATCCGAATTTCATTGGGATATCCTGGTAAGGAGCAAGAACGAGCTTTATGGCAAAGTAAAAATGGTCGACAGCAACTGGCTCACATTCAGGCTGTTATTGGTCCAGGAGATATTGTATCGTATCAGAAGGAAGTATGTGCAGTGCACTTGTCTGAAGCGGTTTATGACTATCTTGAGGATATTATTCAATATACCCGGGAAAGTGGCGTGTTTATTTACGGTTTGTCACCGCGAGCTGGGTTGGCACTCATTCAAATGACTCAGGCTTTGGCCTATCTTGAGGGGCGTGATTTTGCTTTACCAGATGATTTACAAACCGTCTTACCCTATGTGGCTAATCATCGTTTGATACCAGTCGATCCCTCTGTGTCGGATGACGTTATCACCTCACGTTTATTGGAAATTGCCATTCCTTGATATAAATTATGAAAACTCTTTCCGTTCGCTTAACCACTTTTGGCCGTCTTTTTTTGTTGATCTTATTTCCCATGTTTATTGGGGCTATAAACTATAATAATAGTTTGGCTTATCTATTGGTTTTTGTCTGTCTGAGCCTTTACCTGCTGACTTTTTATCAGGGATGGCAGAATTTAAAAGACATAAAAATAAACTTATACCCACTTAATAATCAGTTTTCTGGAAATTCAATTAATATTAATACTCAACTGCTCTGTTTGGGGGGAGTACAAAAAAATAAATATAAATTTATGACCTTAGAGTATTATTTACATCAATATTCAATTGAGCCTTCAAGTGAAGCATCAAACCTTCATTCAACAATTCAAGACAAAGTAAAACAATATAAAAAAAGCATACCTATCGTAAATTTTTTATCAGAAAAAAATAATCAGACTGAGTTTAAAATCAAAGCGGATCGAAGAGGGTGCTATAAATTGAACAGCGCTTCCTGTACCAGTCAATATCCTTTGGCACTGTTCAAATGGACACAGAAGGCAACTTGGTCAACTCACTCAACAGCAGCACATTTTTATGTTTACCCAGAGCCTATTGACTGGCTTAAATTAGAAGTGGATCAAGAGGGAGCAATACAGAACAAAACGGGTACTGATCAATTTAAAGAATTGTCCCGTTACCAAGTTGGGGATGCATTAGCAAAAGTGTGTTGGAAAACCTATGCTAGAACAGAACAACTTATGACAAAAAGCTTTGAAGAAGATTTTGACAAGTTACCGATAATGTTTGATTGGAATGATCTAGAACGACTGAGCACAGAACAAAAATTATCACAATTATGCTACTGGGTAAAAAATGCGTCTCAACAGGGCTTATGCTATGGTGTAAACATGCCAGATCATATGATAGAACCCAATTCTGGTGCTGTGCATTATCATAAATGCCTTGTTGCAATGGCATTGTATTGATGCTGCTATTGTCTGCATCGGATAATATCAGAGTATCCACATTGGCATTAACGATGGCTGCTATCCTGCCTTATGGACTTATCTTACCCTGGCAATATATTTCTTATCTGAGTTTGCTCATAATGATACAGTTTTCAGCCATTTATTTTAAACATGACGTCATAATTAAAAGTGAACTATTGTTAAAGTTAATTTTTATTGCTATTGGCCTGCTATTTATTGCATATTTCTGGAATCCACTAAAAATAAATGTCATTGGCATGGCTGTTTTATGTTTGGTTTTGGCTTTAAAGCCGTTGGAATTAAAGTCTCAACGTGATCAACAAGTGTGGATTGTTTTAAGTTACTTTGCTGTGATTGCTGTACTGTTCTTTGATAGTTCATTTTTGTTATTTATCTACAGCTCATTGTTTATTATTTTTTTGACTGCTTTTGTCAGTGTCATACACTTTCCTGGTGAAACCTTTAAAACCAGTCTGAAAAATGCAATTGGTTTATTGCTAAAAACAGCACCCATAGTTTTAATACTTTTTATTATCTTTCCTCGGTTGGGCGAACCTGTGTGGAATTTGTCTTCCGCAGCTGATAATGGGCATCTAAGTCAAAATGGTCAAGGAGTATCAGGTATTTCTAATACTTTAAATCCTGGTGATTTAAGTCAGCTTTCATTGAGTCAGGATACTGCTTTTCGGGTGCAATTTAATGGTCTTCACCCTAAACCTGAAAATTTATACTGGAGAGCGAATACCTTTTATTATACGGATGGCAAGCAATGGATTAGTGATTATTATGTCAGAAACTATTATGATTTACAGACACCAGTTACAATAAAAAAATTTACCATGCTCCCCAAAAAAAAGCTGTTTGAATACTCTATTAATCAAGATGCAAATCAAAAGCAATGGCTTTTTACATTGGGTCTTCCAGTACAATTACAATCAGTTTCTAATACACAGGTTGTATTATCTGAGGATAATCTACTTTTAGCAAAAAATCCGATCCAGGCATCGATACAATACACTCAAAAAAGTTATACAGGGTATATGCGACCAGGGCGAGTGAATAAAAAACAACGTGCACTACAATTGCAGGCATTACAATTACCTGATGATAAAAGTAGTGTACATAGAACAATTATGTTGGCAAAACAATGGCGTGAGACATATTCCAATGATAATGATCTTCTTTTACAGGCACTAAAATGGTTTGCCGAAGAATCATTTTTCTACAGTAGGAATGTGTTGAAGTCTGTTGTTTATCCCATTGATTCATTTTTATTTGAAGGACGTAAAGGGTATTGCGGGCATTACGCTACCGCTTTTACTTTGTTAATGCGGGCTGCAAACATACCCGCTCGGGTGGTAAGCGGTTATAGGGGAGGAGAACCCAGTGATATTGGTGATTTTTTGACCATTAAACAGGCTAATGCTCATGCATGGGTTGAAGTGTGGCTAGAAGAAGAAGGGTGGATAAGGATTGATCCGACAGCAGTCATACCGTCTGAACGCATACTTGAAGATGATCTCCTTGCT
The DNA here is from genome assembly GCA_016744395.1 of Gammaproteobacteria bacterium. Classification (GTDB taxonomy): domain Bacteria; phylum Pseudomonadota; class Gammaproteobacteria; order GRL18; family GRL18; genus GRL18. Next base: position 46,672 of record JADGEK010000031.1, read on the forward strand.
CAACGCAAATCTGAGACTACAGCACTACGTAATACACAGAAAAATCTAAGGGAAAATGATCATTCCGGATTATCCAATTATTCATCATTTAATCAGTATTTAGAATATATGGATTATTTATGGGACGTGTGGGTCATTCAATATGGACAAAGTAACCAACGCTTATTACTCACTTTTTCTGGCCTGAATAATATTATTACAGCCTTGCTAAGTATCATTGTAATATTTGTTTTTCTTTTCATTATTTTTTTCATAATTAGACGACAGAAAAAAATAATAGCCCTTGTGGACCTTTATCGATTACTTTTAAAAGTGCTTCAGGAAAACGGTTTTGATACATATCCAAATGAAGGGCCTGAGACATTAAAAAGGCGGCTGGTATCGAATCTATTGAGTCCAACACTCTGTGCAAGACACCTGAAATTAATAAGATGGCTGGATAGTTATATTAAATTGAGGTACAACAATAAGGGCAAAATACTGGATAAAAAACAAGTGATAGTGTTACAAAAGAAAATCCATTTAATTTTCTCAGATAAATAATTTTTTGGAGTACAAACAGAATGAGTGATTTTAATTATTATATCATTGCACGTGTGGTGCACATTCTTGGCGTTGTTTTTTGGATTGGTGGTGTTGCATTTGTGACCACGATTCTGCTTCCAGCGTTGAGAAAAAATATTGGAGAGAATCAACGCCTGGTATTATTTGAATTGCTGGAAGGGCGGTTTGCTTTTCAGGCTAGAATTATCACCTTAATTACGGGTCTATCAGGCTTGTATATGATCATAGAATTAGATGCCTGGGATCGCTATTTACAGCCACAATTCTGGTGGATGCATTTAATGACATTTGTCTGGTTCATCTTTACTTTGGTGCTGTTTGTTCTTGAACCTTTGATTTTACATAAGCTCTTTCATGCTTCAGCGATAAAAAATTCCAAACGAACTTTTACCATCTTACAAGTGATGCACATCGTCTTGCTCAGTTTAAGTCTGGTGGCTATTGCGGGTGCAATGGCTGGGGCGCATGGTTACCTTTTTTGAGTAGGAGTTTGACTGTGAGTGATAAATATCAATGAGTAGACAATAAATTAAAATTTGTCAAAAAAATACTTGCATAACGAGAATAATTGCTTATAATGATAATCATTCTCATATAGGGAAATTCTAATGCTTCAGTCGAATCGAGTTCGATGAATCAATACATACAATCAGAAGTTGCTCAAACTGCAGTTTCTGTTTAATTTAATCGAATGTGAGATGAGGCTTTATTATAAGACTTATTCACTAAAGAAAAAAATATATTGGGTATTTGGCTGAAATCAATTCAAATTCAGTACAATAATCCTAATGCCGCATCGTAAGGATGCAATGAATAAATTTAAAGCATTTTTTTAACAATGGATGTAAATATTTATCATTTAGATTCGTATTTGCATATAGATGTAAAAGGAGCATCAATGCCAACTTTAGAGCTCAATAAAGAAGTTTTAGATAAACTCTCAGAGTTATACGCTTCAGTCTTTGAACATGATGGCTTTGGTGAAATTCGAGTAGAAATGAAGATTCTCAGAAGAGGTCAAAAAGAAGTCATTATACACTGTGGCAAACAATACCGTTATGTCATTGACTATAAAAATGATGAAAGCAATTCATCAAACAATCCTTTAAGCAATGAGGAAAATAAACCCCTTAATATTAAAGTGGTTTAAAACAAGAGCTTACAATATTCATTCTTTAGAGGGTAAAAATTAAGAATGAATTGACAAAGGACTGTCATAGCTGACGTGAGGTCAGTTTGTTTTAAATGTAGTACCCAAATGTGATACCAAAAAATTTATGATCGTGGTCCTGAGGCTGGAGTCGGTTGTGTTAAGAACGCTCAAATACTCAATAATGAGTAGAGCATTAATAAAAACAGGACTAAAAAATGTTTAGTAAATTTAAAATTCGTGAAATGAAGAACAAGTTTGATGC
>JADGEK010000124.1:0-5459 GCA_016744395.1 Gammaproteobacteria bacterium
CTTCGTTCTCTTTCTGTAATAGTTTATGTTTGTAGAGCCACCGCCATACAAAGCCGCCACTTAACTCATACCCTGTGTGAATATAGTTATAGATATTGATGTTATTCACTGACCAACACATCAGATCCATACTTTCTTTATCACCACAAATCAGTAATTGATCACCTTTTTGAATTTCAAAGTCATTGTCTGGTAATAAGACATTTTCAAATTGAGTAGCTGGAGATCGACTGGTCATCTTATGTCGGTGTAATGTCGCCTTATTTTTCTTGCGGTGCACTAGTAAGACAACACATTTGAGAGATAAATCCCTATTTCTTGGATGTTTTAACATTTGTCCAATGCTTATCTTACCCTTTTTTAAAAAAGGGATCACTGCTGGTGTGTGTTTTTCGGAGATATCCAGCATCCAGGTCATCGCAGTATTATCAATAAAGTCACTAATACGACTGATTAAGATGTTTGCCCATTGATCTTTTTGGCGTCGAGCCAAGGATAAAAAAGTGGATAACAAGGGTGTTTTAATGATAGATAGAATTTCTCCAGCAACAATACTTGCAGGCTGCATGATAAAATCCAGTTCAGCTTTTTCAAATACGGTCTCATTTCGGCTAAAATTTTGCCTGGCAACAGCAAAAAGTTTACCATCATATTTACCATCTACTATGAAGTCATCAGTTATACCATTATTTGCAGTGCTTTCAGCAATAGTATCTTCTAAGTTATCAGCTCTGTCTGAAGCGTCATTTAAACCATATTTTTCATCATGCTCTATACTGCGCAACTTACTCAGGTAATGGCGTTTCATTTCATCTTGGGCAGTTAAAACAATTGACAGGTTATTAGCATCGTTATCAGTACCAGCAACAATAGCAACAGCATCTGTAATTTTTGCTTCCCGCAAAGTCACCGCTTCTGTCCCTCTCCCCGAGATAGTACCCTCTGGTGACTTGGTAATTTTTGGTGAGGCCTCAATGACAATAGTCCTTATGCCTACATAATTTAAATGACGTGCAACCGCTTTACCAAACCGACCGTATCCACAAATCACCCAAGTACCTCTAGGTGGTTTAACTGGCTCTTTCCTGACTTTATGATAGGGATTTGTCAACCACTCATAAATTAGATAGGCGCTTGAAGAGCGAACCGATAAGGCCAATCTTCGGGCATAAATTTCAAAAGGGTTAATAATATGACTCGTTCCAAAAGAAGCCATGTTTGCTTCAGCTTCCACTGACTCCGCCCTGCAAACGACCATAAGAAGATCATCTAGCATCCGCTCTTTATTTAACAATCTCGCAGTAATAGCAATTTTTAAATTCACTTCATCCTTATCAGTCAAGGCAATAACACCTTTACAGTATGAGTGAGTTAATCCTGCCATTTCAAGAACTTGTGGAAAAGAAGCATTAGCTGCAAGAGCTGGAATATCAATATCTGGCTCATTAATTTCGAGATTATCAATACAATCAGGATTAATATCAATCACAACCGATAAAATGTTATTCTCTGCTAATTCATGTGCCAATAATTTTCCCGTATCGCCATAACCACAAATTAAATAAAAAGGTTCTCTGATTTTATGTACACTCTTACGAAAATTATTTTCTTTTAAAACTTTCTTAAAAGCAGGATTTTGTAAGGTGCTGATTAAAGCACCAATACTGTACAACCAAATAGTTACAGAGACATAAATACCAAAGACTGTCCACATTCTCTGTGCATTGGTAAATTCATAAGGAATTTCACCAAAACCAATGGTTGAGCCCATGAAGCTTACAAAATAAAAAGCATGGAAAAAACTCATGTGCCAGACATTCCCCTGATCATCCTGACCAGGAATTAATACAAAACCAAGAATAATGGTTGCATAGCTAATGATCAGCAGCATGATTGGCAAGCGTATCCGCTTGAGTAATAGAAAAATAAGACTATTCATTAGCGCCGAACGACAACCGTTTCAATGACCAGTAAGACCACTGATGTCAAATTGGCAATTAATGCGCCCCCTGAAACTGAAACAATTGTAGCCATTACATCTGGAGTCACACCTGCTGCTGAAACATGTTCAGCATATCCCCAAATAATTGCTGCAGCAAAAAGGTGAATATCAGCCACTAAACTGGTCGCCAATAAAACGGCCCCAATATGTGAGCGATCACCCAATTTAATCACAGTTGCAATCAAGCTAATGACGATAGCTGCAAATAATTCAAAGACATGATGATGCAAAGGATTATCAATTTCACCAATAAAAAATCCAAAGTTAATAGTCAGTGCAAAAACAACAAAAAAAGCAAAGGAAACTTTTTCAAAATTCATAGAATTAATTCCAACCCTTATTTCCAAATAGAGATCTTTAAACTATAGCAGATAGCTGAGTATAAAGAAGATTATATAAATATATAAAAAATAGCAATTTAACAATCTAAAAGCCTTATCCCATAAAAAAAGCGATGTGTTTCATCGCTTTTTTTATGGGATAAGGCTCAGTAAACTAATTAATTGTTAGCAAGTTCACTGTTCTCATTAACTAACAGCTTGATCTGCAAGTTCTGAAGCCTCTTTTACTCTTTGCTCTTCTTCCATAGCAAGACGTTCAGTTTCTTTACGCCCAAGTGGATCAGTAAAGTTATCATTGAGGGATTTGACAAAATTATCTGCTTCATTTCGTACTCGCTCAATCGCTTTACGGCCTCTTCGCCCCCAGCCTGCGGGCTTAATTGCAAACACACTGCGCAATGGATAAGTGTTCTTTAAAAAAGCAGCAGCAATATTACCTGCAACACTATCCGTGGACAACTTCTTAGCAACCCTCTTAGCAATCATTCTGCGAACCCAAAAATGTATGCCTCCGAAAACAGTAATAAAAAAGAGTGCAAGCAAACCTTGAATTGTAGAACTTGATTTGAAAGATTCTAACCATGATGGTTGAAAAGACCAGTCTGTCCAATAACCTGCATAAATAGAAAGACCAAATAACAATGAAATTAATAGGCCATAAATAATGCCGTCAACGATTAAAACTGAACGGTACCAAGAGTCCATCGCTTCTTTGATTTTGGGCACAGCTACTTTTTCGATCTGGTTTGCCGTATTTTCCAAAGCACCAATAATGCGATAAATTCGTTCAACACTGACTTCCTGCATACGATGTTCTATTTCACCCATATCAATATCGAGCTTTTCTTTATACCGTTTTCGTAGGTACTCATCAGGTATTTCAGGCGCTACTTTTTCATTGTAAACACAATAGAAACGCCCAGTAGAAAGCCCTGTCTGCACAACCGCCCGTTGCCAGGCTGCAACCACTTGCTCAGCATTATCTTCTTTGGCTGTAGAATCCATCTGATTTAAAATAAATAGAAATTTACCTGCATCATTCCTGCGAATGGTCCCTTCAACAAGATGTTCCAAAGTATCTCTCATTGCCCCGGGTTCAGGGTGGCGAGCATCAAAAAAGACCAAAACAAGATCCGCTAAATCAATAATGTGGTCGGTAATTTTTAAAGTAGCATTGCGCTGATCATCCGCATCGAATCCAGGAGAATCAATCAGAATTTTGCCTTTTAAAACATCGCTTTTACAAGTTTTAAGCTGCAAGTAAGTATCAATTCGGCTGCCTTCACCCGCAGCAACTTTCTCAATTTCTTCACTGATTTGATAAAATGGTAAGCGAGGATCAGCATCGAGAGCCAAACCTGGAAGTACTCTGATTTTTTCTTCCTGGCTATAACACACAACCGTAAACTTATCATCAACAGCCTGGTTTCCTGTTAATTGAAGATCAACATCAAGGTAGCTGTTAAGAAAAGAGGATTTACCTGCAGAAAAGGTACCTAAAACTGAAATTAAAGGCCACCATGAAATGGTTGTGGCATAAGACTGTTCAGTCGATAACAAACCAAGGCGGTAGGCCACCCTATCGAGCTCTTTAAAAGAATCTACCGCATCAATAAGAAGTGGATTTTCTGTCGCCAGATTATCTTGTAGACTCTGTAACCTTGATTTAAGTAATGTGCTCGGCCCTTCAAACATTGTTGCTGTTTCTCCTGCTTTATGACCCTCTTCACTTAAAAAAGTGCTGTAAACATAATTCAAAGAAAAGCTTAATCTTATTTAAGCTTTATACATAAATCTATATTCAAGAAACTTTTTTAAAAACGAAGGGATCATTCGTTAATAGTTTTTCAATATTAACGTACTGGAGGTGGAAAAGCCAATGGTCCTGGTGACCCTTGTGTATGCCCTCGTCTGCCACCCCATGGCGTCATACTATCAAACATACTTTCAGCAGGATTTGAAACTGTTTTATTCATACTCCACATATCACGTTGCATGGCAACCAAACCAACACTCATTGTTTGAATATTCGTACTAATACCATCAATACGATCACCTACATTTTGAGCAGTTTTAGTCATCGTTGTGGTATTTGCAGCCATTTCAGGCATGGTCTGGGCAACCGTTTCAGCCATTAAACTGGTGCTGCGCTGCATTTGTATAATATTGCTGGAAATTATTTCCATATTAGTATTTACTGACATGGACATTTGATTCACAGAACGAGTCATTTGCCTGACATCATTAGATAATGAATGTACGTCATGTGTCAGGTTAAAAATCAAATAATAGCCATAAGCTGCTAAAACTATAAATGCAAATAATGCTGTATAAACAATAAGTTGAAGACGCTGACCTTTAACATCAGAACCTTTTCTACGCTCATCCAGCGTATCTGAATCAAAACCTGTTGCATCAGCATCAGATGTGAGTTTATGGTATAATCTTTTGATTGGCATTTCTCTCTCTCCTAAGCATTAACCACCCCTTAGTGACCAGTATCTTAATAAAACCATAAATTACTTTATATTCTCCTATTGTAAAATGAAATACGAATAATAGGTAGCTATATTTTAAGTTTATTAGAATCTTTTAATAAAGTAATTTACATTATCTAATTTAGTCTATCTTGACTATTATTTTAGAACTCAAAATCTGGAGAATTTTTCCAGTTCACCAGAAATCATCATGGCTCCTTACTACCAGATGATACGCACACTTCAATACCCAACATATTATTGCACTTGTTCCCTCAATATTATTTTACGCTGTTGTTCTGCAACCTCTTTATTAAAACGGCTTGTCATTTTTACAACATTCCAGGCTTCATTATAGCGCTTGTGATTAACCAGACGCTTAATAAATAAAGTATTAGTTGTCAAATAATCTGATACTTTATTTTGTGTTCGATAAACATTTGCTAACTCTCCGACTACATCAGGTAATTCAGGAAGTTCCTTCATCACTTGTCGATATTTAGCTTCAGCCTCAATAAAATTTTGTTTATCAAAAGCGCTACGCGCCTCTTTGAGCATTATTCTCTGTTGTGGGGTGTTAATTACAGGTTTAATGGGTTTGAACTGGTAATTGTTATTTTTTTTCCTGGTATAAGTTGT
>JADGEK010000124.1:5559-10139 GCA_016744395.1 Gammaproteobacteria bacterium
ACGCGCCTCTTTGAGCATTATTCTCTGTTGTGGGGTGTTAATTACAGGTTTAATGGGTTTGAACTGGTAATTGTTATTTTTTTTCCTGGTATAAGTTGTATCATTGATAGCATTGCTTTTTTTTGCACTATTATTTTCACTAACACGACCAAGAGGTACCAACATAACCATCTGGTTTTGCAACTGCCTCTGCCTCTTTCGGATCTGATACTGCAAATCTTGAGTATGAGTCTCTTTTTCTTGCACTTTGGCTGTTTGCGCTTTAGCTTTTAAATTACTTAAATTATCGAGAACGACAGAATCAGACTGCTTTTCTTTTATCGATTGCTTAGCTGTATCCTGCTCAACTATATTCTGCTCAACTATGCCCTCAACTGTATCCTTCTCAGCCATCTCCTTGTCAACAGCAGCCTGAGTAACAACCGTCTTCTTAGCGTAGTCATCCCGTGTTTTATATATATTCGGCTCATCTATCTCATATTGAGAGTCATTATGAATCACTTCCGATGAATATTGACTCATTTTAGCTATTGCTATATCTTCTACAGATGCATCCATTGGCTTGATGGCTAATAATATTTCTGGGTCACCTGTGATTGTATCAACATCACTTTGAGAGGGGAACTTAATGGTTCCATCCGATACTTGTTGAAAAATTTCCTCAGCTTTATCCATCTCTTCGCGTTCATCAACAGGAAGTGATTTTCGGTATTGCTCCATACGCTCAGAAAAGTTACTTGAACTATATGAGTCGGTACTCTCATCAATTAATGAATGGCTTAAGATATAATTATTTTCATTAGAACCAAGCTCTTTAACTCTTGTATCTTGATCACTTATCCCTTGTTCATTAGAACCACTCACAGTAACGTGCGCCACGCTCGTAGTATCAATTTTCTTTGCAACAGACAGCTCAGTATGTCGTTCAACTGTCACTTCTCTGTCAGCAATCTCTTCGGGCCAGATTTCATTTCTATTCCAGAAAAGATAGATGAGCAATGAGATTAAAAGAATTAAAGTTAAATGACTGAGTATCCAGCGTAAAAACTTCATTTCTGGTCCTACTGAGCTCGTCACATTTCACCTACAAAACTAAGTTACAAAAAAACAATTAAGCTTGATAAACAAGGCTAGCAAACTTATTCACTTCTGCAGCCGCTTTACCTTTTGGTTCTAATTCAAAAACAGCCAAACCTTCACTGAAGGAGCGTCTGTAAGTTGTTCTTTGGTATAAACGAGTGCCAATTAAATCAATATAGGGCAACATCTTAAGCGCATCTTCTGCTTCACCTGTTTCCCTGACCCCTTTATGTGTATCCGCTCGGTTAACAAAACCAAGCATTTGCGGCATGTTTTCTTTACCGCGAATATCCAAAACCATTTTTATAAAGCGTTGAGTTGACCATATATCAGCCTGGCTAGGCGGTACAGGAACAATAATACGATCAGTCAAAGCAATGGCTCTTTTCATAGATTCTGTATCGGCCGTACCAATATCAATTAATACTTCTTCGTCTTGAGCTTTTTCCAATTCATCAATTGAATTACTTATGGATATAGCGGGCTCATATTCATCTTCATCACGAATATCAACAACATCACTTAAAGTTGCCTGAGGATCAAGGTCAAAAAGTTTTACCTCATGATCATTTAAAGCAAGCCAGACGGCCAAATTAAAAGTAACCGTACTTTTACCAGTACCACCTTTTAGATTACCTACCACTGTGATCATTTAATAATTCCTGACAGTCAAAAAATCTAACCCCTTCAAACCTTATAGAAGAAAGAGGGGCTATCTTTACATTAAGTTGATAATATCTTATTTTACTGGTGCTGGTGCAATAGGAGGACGGCCGTAAGGACCATAGCCATAAGGTGCATAGCCACCATTATTCATATATTGCTGATAACCATTCCCTTGAAACTGATTATTCCAATTGTTATAACCACTTCCATTGCCACGGCCATAAACAGAGCCTCGAGTATTTCCCTTACCACGGCCACGTGCTCTTGTTTTTATTGTGATTTCAATATCTCCATCCATATCAGCATCGCCAGAGCCATCACCTGAACCACTTCCATAGGCATTTCCGTAGGCATTATTATTCCAGTTATTATTGCCGTATCCATTCCAGTTAGTGTTACTATTACCATCATCCCAAAAGGCACTAGCCTGCATCGGAATAACGATCGCACCTGCAACAAATGCAGCAACTAAAACTTTTGATATATGTTTCATGATACTTCCCCTTTAATCATTTATCCGTGAAATTAATATAATTTCAGAGCTTAAAAAATCAGACTCATCAATTTACTCTTCACCTAAATCACCTTTTAACTGTATGCCTCTACGACCTTTCTTTTTGACGACTTTCTTTGTAACAGCATTATTAGCAGATGTTTTTTTAACCGATTGTTTTTCAGCTGATACTGATTTTCTTGAACTCACTGCTTTCTTTTTCGCAATTGCTTTCTTGATGACAGGCTTTTTCTTAACAACGGCCTTTTCTGCGTCCAGAGTAACTGCTGGCTCCGTAGTTTTCGCTTCTGCATCCGACTTGATATCTGCAGGTTCCGCTGGAACATCACTGCCTTTTGCTTTATCTGATATACTGGATACTTTTTCTCCTGTCTCAGCAGCTGGAACAACAGATTCCGCTTTCGGTGCCTCAGTCTTAGCAACTACATTAGTGCTTGGCGTTGCAGGCGCTGTTGACTTTGATGAAGTTGGCATTGGTGTAGTTAAGGGTGTAGTTGAAGATTTAGGAGCTGGTTTTGATTTGCTCTTAAAAACAACCGTATAAAGTCCTTGAAGACTCCACCAAACAACCTGAACAACAGTCACAATAACAGAGTAAATACTGAACAGGATTTTAACGATGACACTACCATCAGAAGATTTTTTATTTTTTGTTTTATTTTTTTGATCGACACAAACCTGAAAATTAGGATGGTCTTCTTTCATATTTGAACAAAAAGCAGCACGACCACTGAAACAACCTAAAGGAATGACTACTAAAGTTAAAATAGTAGAAATAAAAGTACCAAACATAAGCGAAATAGCCATACCCTGGAAGATTGGGTCAAATAAAATCGCAGTAGAACCAACTAAAAGTGCCAAAGCGGTAATAATGATTGGCCTTGTACGAGTAATGCAGGCCATGATGATAGCCTCTCTAATTTCAACACCTCGACTGATTTCCTGACGAGAATAGTCCATCAACAGAATGGAGTTACGAACAATAATACCAGCCAATGCAATGAAACCAATCATTGATGTTGCAGTAAATTCAGCCCCCATAATCGCATGCCCCGGTATAATACCGATCAAGGTCAGTGGAATAGGTGAGATAATAATTGCTGGTTGTATAAAATTGCCAAACTCCCACACAACCAACATATAAATCAGGATAATGGCCATGCAAAATGCCAGACCCATGTCTCGGAAAGTTTCATAAGTGACAGTCCACTCACCTGTCCACTCAAAACCAGAGCGTTGGTGCATATCTGAAGAGTTAGGAGGCCCCATCCATGTACCTTCTATTAATTCTTTACGTGGCCCTAAGTTTTCTTCTAATTCAAGCATATCCCAAACATCGAACATACCATAGATAGGCGCAGCAAATTCGCCAACCACTTCACCAATAACATATTCAACATCTCTCAAATCTTTATGATAGATAATGGCTTCTTTATACCCTTTACTGAAAACACCCAGTTCTGCAAGCGGTACACTGCCACCTTGCATGGTTGGAACAGGCAATTGACTGAGATAGTTAAAGTTGGCACGAATATCAAGAGGAACCTGCAATACAATCATAGTCGCTTCTAAGATTGAACCATCCTTGATATCACCAAGAACAAAACCACCCATAGCCATTTCCAGTGTTTTATTAATTGAGTCAACATTCACACCAACACGAATAGCTTTTTCACGATTCACTCTAAAGTTCCATATTTCATATGGCTTTTGAATATAGTTATCCACATCAGCAATAGAGCCTGATTTTTCAAACAATTCAGTTAACTTCATGGCGACAGCATGACGTTCATGAGCCGTTGGTCCATAAACTTCTGCAACCATAGACTGCAAAACAGGTGGGCCTGGTGGCATTTCCACAATTTGAATTTTTGGCCTATTCAACTTTGTATAAACACCCGCTTTGACTTTGGCAGCAATCATTTCAGTTAAAGTGGTTCTCACTTCCTGTGCAATTTGATGACTGGTTCTATCACGTTCTTTCTTATGCAACAATTGGACATTAAGATCAGCTTGCCAGGGTTGTTGACGTAAATAGTAATGACGAACCAAACCATTGAAATCAAAAGGTGAAGCCGTACCCACATAAGATTGTATTGCTGTTACTTCAGGTATGAGTCTGACTTGTTCGGCCAATTGGCGAGTCAGGTTTGCAGTAACGGGTAATGCAGTACCTTCTGGAAAATTAATAACGACATTGAAAACAGATTTGTTATCCAGTGGCATCATTTTTACTTTGACAGCTTTAAAGTAAAACAAACTACAACAAAGAAAGAATACAGCAAATAAGCCAATTAAAAAGATATTACCTGCCACTTTA
>JADGEK010000125.1:0-5418 GCA_016744395.1 Gammaproteobacteria bacterium
AACAGTGTTATGGGCTCATGACGTAATAAACCATGATTCCCATTAATTACGTCTGACTGAATAATAATTTATTCAGTCAGACGAGTAATACTTTTTGAGTATGTGCAATTTATTTCAGATATATACCCTTATATCTTTTTAACAGCAGTTCTCTTTTTTTGCAAGAAACTTTCGGCAATATTCTGATTTAATTAACAATTTGTTTTTTTGTATGATTTATTACATCAAGTTATATACAAATTTTTATCCATAAACTGATATAAATATCATCTAAAGACACAAATAATAATTCGCTCAAACACGTTTGACGTTTTTCCAATATTATTCAGTCAGGCGAATAAACCTTTATTTTCGGTTTATTAAGGCTTTCAAAAGCACATTATTTGTTTGAAATTTAACCACTCATTTTTTATTATGATATTTGTAGCAATAAGTAAACAATATGCCAGCCTGGGGAGACACTGCCATCTTATGATTTTGGATTAATAAATTAAAATTTTAAATTCTAAGAACGTTTGTGGGATGGTCACTCTAGGCATAAAGAGACAGAGGAAAAAGTGTGTGAGGAATTTTAACCTGAATTCCTCAGCCACATATAAATGAACTGAGGAAAAGGGTTAATCAAAGAAATGATTGAGTAATGAATAATAAGATTTAAATCGCTAAATATTGCTGTCTCAGTTCTTCATTATCCAGAACTTCCTGAGCGAGGCCGTCAAAGACAACCAGCCCCATATCAATGATAATGGCTCGGTCAGCAAGTCGTAATGCTGCAATCGCATTTTGCTCGACAATAATTGTGGTAATACCCAGTTTTTTTATGCTATCCAGGATGCTTTCGATTTCGTGCACAATGACTGGAGCCAGACCTTCATATGGCTCATCAAGCAGCAGCAATTTGATGTCTCTTGCCAATGCACGGGCAATGGCTAACATTTGTTGCTCCCCTCCAGATAAGGTAACACCCATTTGATCTTTTCGTTCACCCAATCGTGGAAAATGTTCATAAATACGCTCAATAGTCCAACCAATAGGCTCTGCGATTTGGGCCAGTTTAAGGTTTTCTTCAACCGTCAGTCCAGCAATAATGCATCGGTCTTCTGGTACCAAGGCAATGCCATGCTGAGCAGCCTGGAAGGATTTCATGCTGTGCACAGGCTGATGATCAAGCCAGACTTCACCATGTTTTAACTGCGGTTCTGATGCACGGGCAATTGAACGTAATATCGATGTTTTACCTGCTCCGTTACGGCCAAGTAGTGCAATAATTTCACCTTCTCGGACATCAAAACTAACGCCCTGAACAATATAACTCTCTCCGTAGTATGAATGGATATCCCAGCAGGAGAAAAAAGTCGGTGAATTACCTGTATTTGAAATAATAGGGGCGACTGGGGCGTGTTTAGTATTACTCATAGATGTGCTCCGCCTAAATAGGCTTCTTGTACTTTAGGGCTGCCCTTAATTTCATCAGGTGTCCCTGAAGCAATAATAGTTCCCTGTGCCAAAACTGAAATGTGATCGGCGACGCTAAAGACAACATGCATATCATGTTCAATAATGATTTTAGTCATGCCACCTTCTTTAATCTTCATTAACAAGTCAATGGTTTTATTTGTATCATGACGTGCCATACCCGCTGTGGGTTCATCCAGTAGTAATAATTTGGGGTGTTGTACCAGACACATAGCTAATTCCAGACGTCTTTTATCACCTCGTGACAAACTGCCGGCATTAGTGTGTAATTGACCGATAAGGCCGATGTCAGTGAGTATTTGACAGGCCTCATCCTGAACGTCTGACTCATTAGACAAACTACGAAAGATATTCATCTTAAATGCACCTTCACGCTTGGCAAAAGCAGGTATCATGACGTTTTGCAATAAGCTCAAATCAGGGAAGATTTCAGGTGTCTGAAACACACGTGAAATACCAGCCTGATTGATTTCATGGGGCGCTTTACCGATCATATTTTCACCATTAAAGGTGACTGTGCCGCTGTCTGGAGCGAGTTGCCCAATACAGACATTCAACATAGTGGATTTGCCAGCACCATTGGGACCAATGATTGCATGTACTTTGCCTTCTTCGATTTTTAGATTGAGATCACTCAATGCTTTAAGACCACCAAAGGATTTTTGCACATCATTAATTTCTAAAATTGTATTACTCATAATTGACTCTTTTTTAACAAAAGTTACCCTATTCTTACTGACCATTCTCTGGCGCTTTTTCTAAGCGAGCTTCTGAAGACGTGTGTTCAGTTTTACTGTTTTTTGAGGGGCTGGAAAAACGTTTTTTTATCAGGTCAATGCCTTGCATAATGCCACCAGGTAAGAAAACAACAATGAGGACAAAGAGTGCACCTAAAGTCAGATGCCAGCCTTCACCTACAAAGGGGGAGGTTAAGAAAACCATAATATTGGCTAACCAGTCAGGCATAAAGGCAAAAGCTTGATGCAGTGCTTGCTCATTCAATGCTGAGAAAATATTTTCAAAATACTTAATAATACCCACACCAAGCAATGGGCCAATTAAAGTACCCACACCGCCTAATATTGTCATAAGAACCACTTCACCAGAAGCTGTCCATTGCATACGTTCTGCTCCAGCAAGCGGATCAGTTGCTGCCATCAGTCCTCCAGCCAGACCTGCATACATACCTGAAATCACAAATGCAGTCAGAAGGTAAGGCCTGGTACTGTAACCCGTGTATTTCATACGAGTTTGATTTGATTTTATGGCTCTAAGCTTGGTTCCGAATGGAGAATGAAAAATTCTCTGAGAGATAAAAAAAGCAATAATAAGTAAAACGGCACAAATATAAAATCCAGAATAACCACTCATGGCAAGACCAAAAAAGTCGGTTGAGGGCAGACCTTCACCCGCTTCAGAAAAGAGGCGATCGATCACTCTGGCATCATCTCTGGCAAGTTGCAGGCCCGTTTCACCATTAGTGATTGGGGTCAGCACAGAGTAGGCAAGATTATAAAACATTTGTGCAAAGGCCAGTGTGAGAATTGAGAAATAGATACCTGAACGACGCAAAGTAATAAAACCAATCAATAAGGCAAACAGACCTGACATCAAAACACTGAACAGGAGGGCTGGTAATATATTCATGGTGAGTAATTTTAATGACCAGACTGCAGTATAAGAACCGATGCCTAAAAAGGCAGCATGACCAAATGAAAGATACCCAGTGAGACCAAAGAGAATATTGTAACCTACAGCAAAGATGCCAAAGATGGCAAATTTTTGTAATAGGTCAGGGTAGTTTGCACCCAGTGGTTCTAACCACAGAGGCATTGTTAATATGACAACTGAAAAAATCAGCATGACAAGCATATCTTGTTTTATTGTAGGTGTTTTCATAATTAGTCCTCCATTACCCCTTTGCGTCCTAATAAGCCACGAGGTCTTACTAATAGGATAACAACAGCAACGAGATAAATAATGATTTGGTCAATTCCCGGGATAATTGATTTGACTTCATTCATTGAAGCAAATGATTGTAAAATACCCAGTAAGAACCCGGCAGCCACTGCACCGCCCAGAGAACCCATACCACCAACAACAACAACGACAAAAGATAATACAAGAAAATCCATACCCATATGATAATCAGGTGGCAAGATAGGTGCATACATCACACCAGCAAGTCCTGTGACCACTGCAGCGAGTCCGAAGACGACGGTAAATCGTCGTTCCACATCAATACCTAACAGACCAACGGTCTCACGATCCATCATACCAGCACGAACGACCATACCGTATGTTGTCATGTTTAAGAAAGCAAAAACACCTGCGATGACAACCCCGGAAAAGAGCAGATAGATAAGACGCCACCAGGGATAAACCACTGACTCGCCTAAACCGAATAAAACGCCAATGGGGGCACTGCCTGAGACAATCTCTGGAGCAGGCATTGGAATTGGATTGGCACCAAAGAAAGATTTAATCACTTCCTGAAGGACAATCGCCAGTCCAAAGGTCACCAGTATTTGTTCTGCATGGGTACGCTTGTAGAAATGTCGAATTAAGCCTCGCTCCATGATCAGCCCAATTAAGAGCATGACAGGGATAGCAAACAGGATGGAGAGTGGTACCGCTAAGTCAATAATCGTTGTACCATAGTCACCAAACCAGATTTCCAGGTAGGGCTGTTCTTTAAAGGCATCAAAAAAAGTAATGCTTTCATCTTTTACCTGTTTTGACAGGGTCAATAGTTTGTAGAAACTGACCGAACAAAAAGCACCCAGCATAAATAATGCGCCATGTGCAAAGTTAACGACCCCAAGTGTACCAAAGACCAGGGTCAGGCCGAGAGCAATGAGTGCATAGGCACCCCCTTTGTCGAGCCCGTTGAGTATCTGGAGAAAGATTGCATCCATAATTAACTACTTCACTATGATTAAATTGATAAATTAAAAAATCTAAGATAAATACTTGTTCATAAATATTCTTTTGAAAAAAACTGATGTAAAACAGTTTTAAAAATAGTTATGGAAAAGTACTGGAACTTTGAAGCTATGAAACAAAGAAGCAGTACAAAATCTTTGTACTGCTTCTTTATTAAGTGATTAATTAGACTTTATAAGGGCCTAACTCACCGCCAAAGATCTTGGCATCATATTCAACCTGTGCACGAGGCACTTCCTGAACAATTTCAAGTAAGTCAAACTGACTGGTTGGATTTTCATTACCACGAACCACTAACACATCTTTGAAGCACTGGTGGTCTTCAGCACGGTATTCAGTTGCACCATTACCCATGCCATCGAATTTGAAGCCTTCTAATTGCTTGATAACTTCAGGTGGGTAGAATGTTCCTGCCATTTCACAGGCATTCGCATACAAAAGGGTTTGTACATAACAAGTATGAGCAGCCTGTGATGGTGGGAAACCGTACTCACTACCGAATGATTTAACGAAGGCTTGTGAACCTTTGTCTTTTAGTGCCCAGTTCCAGTTAGTCGTACCTAAAATACCTTTTAGATTTTTACCTGCGCCCTGTGCCATCAGACGAGAGTATAAAGGAACAATAATCTCAAATGTTTTACCATTAACGTTTTTATCTTTTAAACCAAACTGAATGGATTGAGTTAAAGAGTTAATCATATCCTTACCATAGTGGTTAAGGATCAACGTATCAGCACCAGAATTTAAAATCGGTGTAATGTATTGAGAAAAGTCACCAGCACCAACAGGGGTTCTGACTGTTTTGACTGTTTTCCAGCCCAGTCCTTCTGTCGTTTCTTTAATTGACTCTTCTTGTGTCCAACCCCAGGTATAGTCAGCAGTCAAATGATACGCTGAACGGTCTGTTCCCATTTCTTTTTTCAGTACAGGTCCAAGAGCGGCACCAGACATTTTTGCGTTGAAGAAATGACGGAAACCATAACGACGCTTGTCTTT
>JADGEK010000125.1:5518-9958 GCA_016744395.1 Gammaproteobacteria bacterium
CCTGCTGCTGAAAATGCACCAGCGGCTTTCATCACATCACGGCGTGACCAGCCTGCTGAATTTTTTTTATCACTCATATTAGTCTTTCCTTATGTTTTATTATTTCGGATAGTTACTTATCCGGTGATTGGTGTACTTCTAACACTTTGTATTATTATCTAAAGAGTTATAGCGATATTTGTGCCACTTCTTATTTTCTTTATAAAACAGTTGTTTAGCTTGCATTGTATGGTGTGCGTTACTAAAGTGTTACATTGGGTAACAAATGGTGTGTAGAATAGTAACATTTAACCATGGCTTCAATCTTCCATACGTATTAAGCGAAATCCCCAGTTATCATTACTGAAATTGGGATAAGAGATGTTTCTGGCTGTACTGGTCAGCCAATTGGCCTTGTTGTACCAACTGCCGCCACATAAAATGTATTCACCGCCTTTGCTGGATGAGGTCCATTCCCAAACATTGCCATGCATATCATAGAGATCCCATGGATTGGCTAAGCGTGTGCCAGGGGTTGGCATGGTTTTACCTGTGCCCATGACCATCATTCTGGGGTCAGGTGAGTCGCCATACCAGTAGTGGGTGACTGTGCCTGCTCTGCAGCTGTATTCCCACTGTTCTTCTGTGGGCAGTTGACAATGCCATCCCGTCTTTTCTGAAAGCCAACGAGCATAAGTGATTGCATCCTGGTAGTTGACATTGACTACGGGGCGATTTTCTCGACCCCAGCCATTATCACCTGGCGGTTGTTCTCCTGTTTCAGCACAGTAGCGATCAAACATTTCAAAAGTGACTGGAGTATTCAGCATTTTAAATGCAGGAGATGTTTTACTCTGAGGGATATCAGACCAGTTGGCCTCACATAATTTACAAATACTGAAAAGCTTATTTTGTTGTTTATGCTCCTCTTCAATGAGTGCCTGTTGCTCTTCTGTCGTAACATTTTTGGCAGAAGAACCCTTAAATGACTGTTCAAGACAGTTATTTAATTTCTGTTGTGTTTGGCTCAATTTCAGTTCTAATGCTGAAATTTTTTTGTGTAACTGAGCTATTTCATCATCAGAGTTTAAGTGGTTCATAAAGGACTATTCTGAGACTGTTGTTTTATTATAAAGTCGTGAAAAATAACACTTTGCTGCATCAAATACTCAAAATGAGAATGGGTGAGTCGATAGCAAATGGTACTTTTATCGGCCTGATGCGAGTAATTAACGGCTCGATTATTGGTGAGCGCTTTTATTGGAAAACACTGCCCAACTTCAATCGCCTTAAGTTCATTATCAATGTTAGCACTGACACGGCCATTTTTTACAATATAAAGGCTTTCCGCTACGCCATCCTGCGGTAATACAATTTCATCATGCTCAGAATAAAAGACCTGCTCAAGATGCATTGCTAAATATTCCTGGTGTGCAGGTAGCATCTGTTTAAAGGGAACATATTGTTGCAAAAATGTTAAAATAGGCTTCAATGCCTTAGAAGTGTTAGTCATTGCAAGTTTATATTTAATGAGTAAATGATGAGTAATTTAAATTATTTGATATAGCAGAGCAATTTCAAGGCCATTTAATATAAAAGCATTAAAAAACAAGGGTATAGTATTCTTGTGATAAGTGTTTATGGCTAAGAACCAGTATAAGATTGTTACTATAAGTAACAATTTTGTGGGAAATGGAGTAAGATTTAAGGCACTTTAATTTTGTTAAATGAGTTCAATTGAATTAATAAGGAATGACTATGCTTAATAAAAAAATTGCGATTCTAATTCTACTATCATTTTTTCTGATCGGTTGCCGTACTTCGCCAATTCTGGAAGTGACCGATGCACCTATCAATACTGCTTCAGGAAAAACACCCTCTCTTTCATTGGTTACTAATGAAATCATTGAAGCGGGCATACACTTAGGCTGGCAGATGAAAAAAGTAACACCAGGGCAGATCATCGGTACTTTAAACTTGAGAAAGCATATGGTGAAAGTTGATATCGCCTATTCCAGAACAGGCTACTCAATTAAGTATAAAGACAGTAATAATATGAACTATGACGGCACTAATATTCATGCCAACTACAATAACTGGGTGCAGAACCTGAATAATGCGATTGCTACTCAGGTTTTTAATGCGACCAATTGATTATTGCTTCAAGCTGCAAAGTAGAGGCCTTGCAGGCAAGGCCTCTACTTTGCAGGTGGTTTGTTTGTCAGCGCAGCAAATAAGTCTTTAAGACTAAAGTGTGTGATCACCAGCCGACGTGCCACCATCTTGGTAATTTTTTTGATATCTTGCCAGGGTTGAAAGTGACTGGGGCGACGATTTTTATGATAAATGGTGGGGATGGTGATGACACTGGTATAGTGCCCTTGCCAGGCGGCTTCAATGATCACTTCACTTTCAAAAACAAAGCCTTCACTGTTTTTTAAGTTGTCGATTTTTTTTAGTAGCGCAGCAGGATACAGTCGAAAACCTGATTGGCTGTCGCTGATGCCATAACCTGCAGCCCAGGATATCCAAAAATTAGCAAATCGATTGGCTAAAAAACGCCCCAAGGGCTGAGTTTTTAAATTTCTTTCCCGGGCACCAATTACCAGATGTTCAGGCTTGGTTTGATGGCTTTGCAATAAGGCAGGAATGTCTTCCGCACGATGTTGACCATCACCATCCATGGTAATAACCACATCCATATTTTGCTCAATGGCTTGCTCAAAGCCTCGCCATAAACTGCCTGCTTTGCCTAAATTTTGCTCATTGTGAAGCACTTGTATGGGCTGTTGGTGTGTCAGTTCGTCCAGAATTTTAGCGGTTTGATCAGTCGAGGCATCATTAATGATCAACAGTTGATCAGGCTTTTGTTTTAAAATAGTGTCAATCAGGATCTTGATCGTACTCTCTTCATTGAAAGCAGGGACAAGAACCATATACTGGAGTGCTTTATCTTGTGCTGAACTCATACCATGCCGCCATTGATGGAAATGACCTGTCCAGAAATATAGGCGGCTTCATCAGAGGCTAAAAAGCTTACCAGTGAGGCCACTTCTCTGGCTTCTCCTGCTCGCTGCATGGGCACCATTTGGCGGATCTTTTCAGGGGGAAAGCTGTCTTCACTCATGGCGGTTTTAATGATCCCTGGTGCAATGACATTGGCTGTGATACCACGAGAGGCGAGTTCGATTGAAAGGCTTTTACAGGCACCGGTTAAGCCTGCTTTGGCAGCTGCATAATTAGCTTGTCCGCGATTACCAGTGATGCCGGCAATGGAGCTGATGGCAAGCACGCGGCCCCAACGGGTTTTCATCATCGGCAGCATCATAGGCTGAGTAATATTAAAAAAACCGTTCAGAGAGACATCAATGACACGATTCCACTGCTCCTTGCTCATACCTGCCAGAGGGGCATCCTGATGGATACCAGCATTGTGCACCAGAATTTGAATGGCTTGTCTTTGCATCAGTTCTGTCACTTGCTTTGATGTTGCGTCAAAATCAGTAAGATCAAACTGAATAGCCTGTGCTGAGCCACCCTCATTGATGATTTTAACCACCAGAGACTGGGCTTTTTCTAAATTTTGGTTGGCGTGAACAATGACATGATGGCCATCATCAGCCAGCCTTCGGCAAATGGCTTGACCAATTTCACCACTACCACCTGTAACAAGAGCGTGCTTCATAAATAATCATTAGGAGTGAGTTAAAAAAACAGTTATTTTACCTGAAATCAGGGGTTGTTGCTCACAGCTTATGTCAAACTGGTAGGTAAAGCCATTCTCATTACTCATTAATTGTATGACATTGATGACAAGCGGTTGTTCTTTTTCAGGCAAAACTGGTGTAAGTATATTAATATTCCGGACGCTGGCAATATAACCAGATTGCGGTTGCTCAGATAATAGTGAGCCATGTACTGCCATGGCCTGAGCTGCATATTCGATACCATTGATGGTACTAATGGTGCCATCAATTCGCAGAGGGTTGTCAATATTCCGATGACTGATGGCCTGGGCAATGAGTGAGGTTTCATCGGATTGAATCACTTCATTTAATAGGCACATACTCCCAGCATGAGGGAGCCGTTGTGCAATCTCAAAATGGTTAAGCTTCTGCTTCATTATTTATTATATCTTCATACTAATGATTAAGCGTAGAGACAACGATGTGCTGTACAATTGTACATCAAATAACCTTAACATTAAGACCTTGCTCAAAATAAGGCAAGGTGACGATTTTTGAATCGTGTGAACTTTGTTTAGCCATTGCAAATAATAATGGCAATATGGCTGCCTGAGGATTTGAAAAGCGCAATTGTTCTAAAATATCATGTGACAAAATACTGGGTGACTCACCATTCCCGAGTGAGATTTCAAGTCTGGCCAAGGCATTTTCAGGCTTCTGGCTCAGTATTAAAGCACAGGCAAATTCTTCTGAGGTATGCTGTTCAGAAGCAAAG
>JADGEK010000032.1 GCA_016744395.1 Gammaproteobacteria bacterium
TTCCATAATATTTTCCTCGTTATTATGGTGACAAATCGTATCATAGATAAATCTGTTCGCCTAAAGGCGAAGGTTTAAACCTTATTGGTGACGAATTAAAATCAAGCCCCATGTTTTTGCATTGAGCACATTTAAAAACAGCATTTTCAATGATCCAATAGGTCAGTTCATTAATTATTCCTGTATGTTCAGCCGTTTCAATAATCAATTCTGGTGAAATAAATCCCATCGAAGGATGTTGCCAGCGTAAAAGAGCCTCTGCACCAATAATTTTATTTGAGCTTATTTCATATTTTGGTTGAAAATAAATTTGAAGCTGATCATTCTCAATAGCCATACGCAATTCTGAACCAAGAGAAAGGCGTTCTATTGAGTGCATATCCGTATTGGGATCATAGAAACTATAACCAAGATTATTCTTTTTAGAATGATACATGGCTACATCAGAATGCTGCATCAAAGAATGCACATCATCACTGTCTGTTGGAAATTCAGACAAACCAATACTAACGCTGATTTGTAGAAAATAAGTGTGAACTTGAAAGGGAGATGCAATTAATGTATTGATTTTTTCTGCAATATGCCCTGCATCTTTCTTGTTGGCATAGGGTAGGAGTATACCAAATTCATCCCCCCCCAGGCGGGCAACCGTATCGACATTTCGCAACGCATTTTTTAATCGTTTGCCCACTTCAATTAATAAATGATCACCAATATGATGACCTAATGTGTCGTTAATTTCTTTAAAACGGTTGAGATCCAACATCATAAAAATCAATGTCTTCTTTTCACGTGCAGCAATTTTTAGATGGTAGCCTAACCTTTCTTTGAGTTGAAGTCGGTTTGGCAAAGAGGTTAGATGATCATTTAATGCTTGAGACTCCAAAGCCTGCTGCCGTTTATTGACCTGATAAATCATTTCATTGAAGGCATCAATTAGATTTTTAGTCTCAGTGGTTTTTTTTATATTCAGCTTATTAAGATGGGTGTGGCCAAAGGCTTCATTCTTTAATCGATTAGAAATTACAGCAATTGGTTTAATGATTAATTGCTTTAGCATGACAATAGAAAGAATCATATAGATTAAAAAGAGAAGAATGACACCGACTAGTAAAACTCTCTGGCTAACCGTAATATCTTTCAGTTTATCCAGAACCAGATTATTTTCGATCTTTATTGTATCGTCTAATTGAGCAAGCGTTTTATTGAGCTTATTTAATAACGGTACAATTGAATCTTTCATCAGTTGACTGTCCTGACGCCAACGATGTGAGTGGTTGATTTTCTTAACCTGTTCAAAGCCAAACTTCCATTGCTGCAAATGCTTTGGCAATTGGTTTATCAGTTCAGTACCTTCAAAGCCAAACAGTTGTTTAGAATTACGTTCTTGTAATTGTTGACTAATTTTTTCAATTCGCTGTAAATAAGTTTCAATATTCATTTCCTGTTCAATTAATTGCAACTCATCAAATGAACCAATTCTATTTGCCATATAAAGTCTATATTCAGCAATCGTACTAATCCAGGCATTCTGTGCATAAATCACTAAATCATATTCAGCACTATTCTTAGGTAACTCATTGCTCTGCTGGAACTCATTAAGGGTGATATTCAAAATTGAAAAAATGGCATTTCGACTGGGACGCATCACATTTGAAGAAATTTCCATTGCTGGATATTGAGCATTTACATTCACTCGAATTTCAAATAAGTTTCGTGACTTCTTACCTAATAATTCTATATCTTCTTGAATTTTATTAATAAAATTAGCAACTGATAATTTTTCTATGATACTTTGAGGTTTTAACTGTTGTAATTGTGATTGTGCTCGACTTAGCTCACGGTCTAAAATAACTTTTTGATTAACTCTTTCGGGCTCCAGCATAAAGGTGTCTATGGCTCGGTTGGCAATACTAATGTGATTTCTAACTTCTGTCGTCACTTCCAAAACATAGGAAATATTTTTGACTTTATTGATCAAAAAATTAGATCTGCCAATCATATTTATGTAACCAAGTGCCGACACAATAATGACAACACTGCCCAGTAAAACAGACACAAAAAGGTATTGGCTTTGAATACTGACAATTGGTTTTTTGGAATGATTACGGTCATTAAAAGTCATAGTAAAAATCGTATTTATCCTAAAAAAGCTTACATTATTTTATAAGTGTAGGATAAATCCTATGAATCTCAATATTTAGATAAATTCTGCATCATGAAAACAAAAAAATGGGTGTTAGCAATGATGGTGTACAGGTAGAAGTTTAATGCAGGCTGTGAATCATATAGCCTGCTCAGATTCGAATGGGGTTAAGACTTATAAACGTTGAATAGTGACTTGGTTTTGTTTCGCATTTCGCCCTTTTTTGGTTAAAACTTCATACTTTAGCTCTTGTTTATCTCCGACACCCAAAGTGCTATAAATATCTACCGTTTGAAAATCATGTTTTTTTACCTCTAAGTGACTCTTTATCACTGCATCTCCAGGGATCAAACGGCGAATTTCTACTTTGATGGGTTTATCCGTAAAATTTCGCAACAGCTGACGATAGTGACGATGTTCATTCCAACCCGCAACCGTGCTATTATGATCCACAATCATATGACCATCGCCCACTCTGCGATAAAGATTCCCTTTTCTATAATGCATCCAGATATCATCACGCCAGTTTTTTAAATTAAGTAATTTAAAATAAACATCGGGGTCCACACCACTGTTTAACTCAACCTTGTCACCAATGGCAGTATATTTCAAAGGCACTCCTGCAATATAGGTCAAACTGCCCTGCTGGTTTTTTTGATAAATGTGTATATCACCCTCTGGTAAAGGCGCATCACCCAGAGACGATTGTTTATCATTTTTGAAATTTAAGACTTTGGCTAACCGATTCCCATATTCTCTAGGGCGATAACGATAAACCGTATCCACTATAACCGATTCTGAAAAACCACTGCGCAAACGCTTTGACCATTTATCAGGAATCGTTTCAGTACCTGCAATGGTAAAAATATAATATTCACTGAGACTGTCTTTTGCGACTTCTTTTTCTTCAGCAATACTATCCAACATTGCAGCAGCAGGCATCGCTGCCATCTCATATCGACCCGATGCTCTTGCCATCATGTTCCTTGCTTTTTTGGCTCGCTCCACTTTTTTTAATGCATTTATTTTATCTTGCTTATATTTAGCTTTTCCCACTATCGTATCAATTCGTTCAACCAAATTAATTTTTCCAATGACTAAACGGACTTGAGCATTGTCATAGTTTTCGCCCGAGTAATTGGTGACCGTAACAAAAGAATCAAGTGCCATTGCTGCTCCTGATTGCTCCATAATGCCCGAATAATCAGCTTTCCAGGTGATACCTGAAGTAAAGTAGCTGATTTCTACGGTTGCCAGAGCCTCAACTGAACTGTTTATATTCCAATACAACATTTGTGGTTTGTCATGAGGAAAGGTCGTGTTACCTAAAAACATCTGTGTTGGATGTGATAAAAATTCAACTTGCACTGAAGTGGGATCAATTTTCGTATTAGCCCAGCTAAATTGCAGTTGATTTTTACCATTTTTAATACTGATCTGACGAGTTTCCCGAACTAAAGTTAAGTCCTCGGAATTATAAATGGTTAACTGTACACTGTCTCTGGAAGGCAAGGTGGAGAGATCAACATTTTTAGCAACAAGCACTGTTGATGCCAATAACATCGAGAACAGACAGACGATTTTTGCAGATTTTATCATTTTCATAAGGCTCACCACTCATTCTTAAAATTAATGTTCAGTTTCTTTTCCAGCTTAACCACTTTTGACTGTCCATTTCGTGCAGGTAAACTGATTTGGTAAGCAATTTTATGACTGCTTGCTTGTTTTTTAAGTGGTTTTCCTGAAAAGGAAGTCTTTTTCCCCACTTCCCATTCAATTACATTGGCATCTTTGCCATAACTATTTCGTTGTCTTGAAGTAAAAACCTGATCTCGTAAATATGGAATAGATTCTTCAATAATTAAATGAACGGGTTTATCTTTAAAGTTTTCTATTTCATATTTAACCACCGCATCAATATTATAAAGATTGCCATTAATACGCTGTCTTTTTTTACGTTCAATGGTACGTTTCACAACAATGTCCTGTGCCTGTCCAATAAAAAGTTTACTTTCATCTTCTTTGGCTGTGTATTTCCCCCAGTCTTCACCAACAAAGACAGAGGTACCTTTTTTGTCTTGTTGATATATTCGGACCTTGCCATCAAAAAGAGGCTGTTTTCCAAGGTTATGTGGTTTGTCATTATGTAAGTTATAATGCATTAAGACATTCAGTTTATCTTGTGCGCGATCTCGATAACCTAACTCAGAGGCATTGACTGTATAGGTTTTATCAATCAGCACAGCCTCATATTTTTGATTTAAAAATTCTTGGGTCTCATTTAATCCCATCGGCAAAACAATTTTTTTGCCTGAGCCGTTTTTTACTAAACCCGTGTTTATATCAGCATCAATAAATGACTCTCCTGACTGATTATTCACTTTGACATACTGCATCAGATCCATCTTCGTTTCATCTGAATTGGCACGGGCAATATAATGATAACCGCGATTCAGGCCTGTAATCGCATAAGTAATACGCACTCGGGCACTGCCATTTTGACTCGCCGAAATTTTCCAGGTTAAGGCCGATTCATTGGGAGGATAGCTGACAGAGAGGATATTGGTCTTAAGTTCATCGCCATTGTGCTCAGAATCATTAACCACTCTGAACACAATGGTTTCAGGACGAATGGTGGTATTATGCCAGGAAAAGTCAATATCATTATTACCCTTTCTTAAAGGCACAATACGCTCTTCTTCAATGATCGTCGTGTTTTCATTTTCCAGCTGAATTTCAACATGTTCTCTCACAGGTAATGTGATTAATTTTATCCTGGCGTAAGCATTACTTATAAAAAATGTGCTCAAGCTACATGCAATTACCCCATAGAGAATTTTATATTTCATGTTTATTTCCTGTATTAAGTTTTTCTTTTGTGTGAGATATAACGATTTAAAAATATAGACGGTGCAAAACCAGAAAAGGGTTAAAAAATAGAAAATATTTTTCTGATCAAAAAAAACAGAAGAGTAGACGGTGGATAAAAGAATGACCAGAGGCAGGTATTGAAGGGTGCCTTTATTTTTATATCAATTTGGCTAACGCTCCTAATAATCAAAATTACCTTGAGAAGCTTCTTTAATCAGCTCCAGATCAACACGGCATTTTTTACATTGCTTCACTACCTGGGCCAAGTGCTCTTCAAGCCAAAGACAGTTTTCATCTTCATCTAACAAGTCAGGTCCTAAGATTTTGACTTCCATACGACAAGCCTCTGTTTTATCAAACAGCTCATCAGCAGAACATTGTGCATTTAACATCAAAAAAAGAAGAAGCAATAGACTGGTAGTTTTCATTTAAAAACATCCAAAAATTAAAGAAGAAAGTCATTATCTCACTCTTTAAAGTTATTTTCTTGTGTTTTTAACTTCAACATTAAAATCTAGACATTACACCTCAATACTCATCACCCGCAATATAATGTTCTAATTGATCGATAATAAATTTCTGCTCAGCAATAATATCTTTTATCAAGTCACCTATAGAAACCATTCCGACTAACTCATCACCCTTTAGAACAGGTAAGTGACGGATACGACGTTCTGACATAACCACCATACAATCATCAACGGTTTGAGTCGGAAAAGTATAATAAACCTGAGTACTCATGATTTCTTTTACTTTTGTATCATTCGAGGAACGCCCTTTTAAAATCACCTGGCGAGCATAATCTCTTTCAGAAATCATGCCAACCAGAGCTTCATCATTCACCACCGCCAAAGCACCAACCCCCTTTTCATCCATTAACTTAATGGCATCAAATACCGTATTTTCAGGTGTCACACTCCAAATACCATGGCCTTTATTGTCTAATAATTCACCGACTGTGATCATAATCCCTCCTTATTACAGCTGTTTTGTTTATAATTTAATTTATAGACTAAAATATGAGCATTTACTAGATACGCCTAACAATTCAACAATTAAGCAGGTTATTAAACGATTATGAGCAGGCTACAAAAGAAAATGGCTGACTTTGGCTTTGAATCCAACGATGATTATGAATATCATTTACGCTGTTTAATGAACAGTTCGTTTAATGGCATCAAAACAATCAACATCGAGGGACACAAAGGTCGCCGCAAGACTGCTTTTGCCAATGCTTTAGGGTTGGCATTAGAATATCCCAACCTGTTTTATTATGATTTTACTCAAAAATCTGAAGCCGAAGGTAAGGTCATCATTCCTCCCAGTGAAGATGAGAACGGTGTGGCTGAAACCCCTGTCACTGATTTTGACCATATCATGAGTGAGGCCTGTGCCTTTAGTGAGGGTGAACAGACTATTCTAATTCTCGATCAGTTACACATTGCTGATTTTAAAGACCACATCCGCATTTATCACTTCATAAAATCAAGTGAATGGTCCTATAGTGAAAACACACTCAAAGCCAGCCGAAAAAATTTACTCATTTTATTAATCAGTGATGAGCCTTTGTATCATAGCCTGCAAAAATGCAGCTTCAGAATATGGGTGAATGCTGTCTCTTCAGCCCAAAAAGACTACACTCCAGCTGATTTTGAGCTAAATGATGATGTCTTACCCATAATGGAATCACTGGCTACTGTTTTTGACAAGTTAGGAATGGCTCCGACTCACAGTGAATATAAAAACATCCTCAATGACATTCATCTTAGCATCCATACAGAACAGCAATTAATTCATTCACTCTATGGATGGATGGAAGGTATTAATCGTGAACTGTTGTATTCATCTCAAATGTATGAATATTTAACACAGGTCATTGATAAAATTCAGCAATATCATGGTATGGACGAAGTCATTATTGAATCATGACATCCTGTAAGAACAACTGACTTTAAATACTAATAGGTAACTTACATCACATAAGTAGGTGATCACCCTATATTTGCTATAGAAATGGATTGAAATCTATAATGCTTGTCGATATATTCTATATTAATATTTACTAATATAGGAAAGCGAAATGAAAACTTTAACAATATCCACTCTTTTAATTATTGGCACATTAGTGAGTGCCAACGCGATGAGCCAGAAAATTTCATTGGATGAATACTATAGCGAGTATTTAGCTTTTGAAAAAACTCAAACAGTTATTTCCCAAAGCACTAACAAAATAAAAGCAGGAACAATTTCTTTATCTGAATATTATGCAGAATACTGTACAGGCAATGACACACCCACTCAAAGTAAAGTGGTCACAGGCTCAACAAGTAGAACAGATGCAGTGAATACATGTGATAACCATTATGCTGAGTACCTTTAAAAACCTGATTCTTTAATCGGTAAAACATGAATTTTAATGAAAGCCATGATGCTTTCTTGAAAATCAAGTTTGATTCAAAAGCCTCATGAAGTCTATTAACAAAGTCATCACAACCCAATAATATTTTGTCCTCAAATACGAAAACTTTTGGAAACCTGAACTGCTGTTTTAGCTTTTACTTTCCCAATTAAAGATGATATTGAGATTTTGGGTGGAACCTTTACCAATAAATGCACATGATCTGGTTGCACATTGAGTTCAGCAACTTCACGCCCAGCCCTTTCAGTCTGGCTGTGAATATTTTTGTGCACATATTTTCCCATGTCTCCCGTTTATACACGATCACGGTATTTAGGAACAAATATTATATGGTACTGGCAATACCATAAGACATGTGATAATTTTTGAAATCTGCTCATTTGTTTTTTCCCTGATTGAATTGCGGGAACAATTTAATCAAATATTACATTTGGGTAGATTTTTACGCAAAGCTTTTTTTACCCCCGCCCATAGGGCGCGGTTATCTAAGTTCTAATATAGATTCATACTAAACATCAGACAGTATTAGCCAACACTTAATTTGTCGATCATGACCTAAATTGCAGCCATTAAAAGCTGAAATATTTTTGGTCATTTTTCCTGATAGCAGCCATTCCCAACTGTTCAAAATTAGTTATAAGAATACTCTGAATATAGTCGAGATACGCTCCCAATCTGCTTAATTAATGTTTTCTTATAATAATCTCTGGAGTGAGAAGCTGTTATTTCAGTCATTCGTTAAAACGCTCCAAACGCCAGTTCGAAATATTTTTCTAAGTTTGAAATTATTTAAAAAGCAGTCATTTATAACCAAAGAATATTCATATTTTTACGTCCAGTAAAATGGGTAAAGTACAAATAACTGACATTTTTTCTTGCATGTAATGATGGTTAAAATAGCTCTTTTGGGATGTGGAACAGACATTTATCTGTTTAATAAATTAGAGTATTATTTGAACTAATTTTCAGTTAAGCGACTCTTTTGTTTAGGATATAAAAAATGGATTGAATGCTTAGAAAAATCAGTATTAGAATAAGAAATTTTTTGAATAGTGGTAATTTTATTGATATTATTCTAAATTTTTAGCAAACTTAAATGTGAATATTTAATTAATCTCAATTGTAATATTGATCTGTAACCCACCTAAAGATGGTGAATCCTTAAACTCGATTGTGCCAGCATAAAGTTTAACAATATCATTAACAATTGAAAGCCCCAACCCATGCCCATCAACCGATTCATCCAGACGGGTGCCACGATGGATTAATGAGGCCAATTGCTCTTTTTTAATACTCTGCCCATCATCTTCAATCATGATGTTAATTTTATCAGATACCATATCTGAATGGTTGATAACTTCCCTGCTAACAAAAACATTAATGGTATTATTCGCCCATTTACAGGCATTATCAAGTAAGTTACCCATTAGTTCAAGCATATCTTCCCGATCACCAAAAATCATCATCGTTTTATCAATTTGAGTATTTATAATTAGATCACGATGCGAATAGATTTTTTTTACTACACCGATTAGTTCAGGTATTTCTTGTACCGCATTAAAGCGTTGTGCCGAACAACCTTTACCCGCAAGTCTGGCTCTTTTTAGCTCGCGATTAATTAATTGATTGATCCGTTGCACCTGTTTTTTTGCATTAATCAAGTTAGAGTGAGTCTTTTCATCTCGTTCATCAGAATGCCCGTGCAAATATTGAAATAGCAAATTAAGAGGCGATTTAAGAGCATGTGATAAATTACCCAGTGCATTTCTAGAGCGTTCTAAACGTTTTTCGAGTAGAGTTAAAAGATGATTCACCTCTCGAACCAAAGGTAACACTTCTGAAGGGACATTTTCTGATAATTTAAACAATTCACCTTCTCCAAGATGTTTAATATCTAAAAGAACTGGTTCAAGACGTTTAAACGAAAGTCTTAAAATAACACTTTGTAAAACTAACAAAATAGCGAGTCCAAAGAAAGAGAGGATTAAAAAATATTTTTTAAATTTAAGCTTTTGGATGTTAATCGCACTTAAATCTTCTGCCAATGCAATGGCAATATTATGGCCGTCTTTATTAAATGCCATATTAATTTGCAATAGTTTTTGATCTCTTGGACCATCAAAAATATTTAATATTCGTTCTCCAGGTTTAAGTTTAGGCATGATGAGTGATTGATCCCAAAGAGAACGGGAGTATATGCTGGGAATATTGTTCAGTGTAATAACAAAATAATGCCCTGAAAAGGGTTGTTGATAAACGGGGGGCATTTTATCTTTTTTCAATGATATCGTATCTGAATTTACTTCTAAAGCGGCTAATACGCTTTCAATATCATGTTCAAGTCGTGAGCCAACAAACTCATGGGTTAAGTCATCCATTGATTGTTGACCTAAAAACCACAGGAGCATAAATAGAAATAATAAACTAGCCGAGAGTACAATCTGTAATCGATGTTCCAGGGAATTCATTGAAAAGCCTTTAGCCGATAATGTTATTAAAGAGTATCCATAAAAATATAACCCTGGCCTCTTCGAGTCACGATCCTTTCTTTACCTAATTTTTCTCGTAAACGCCGAATGTAAACTTCAATTAGATTGCTGTCTTTATCAAAACCTTGCTCATATACATGTTCAGTTAAGCGTGTTTTAGAAAGCACTTTACCTGGGTTGAGCATAAAGTAGCGCAGTAATCTAAATTCTGTGCCAGTCAGTTGTAATGTTTCATGGCCTTGTATTATCAGTTGCTGGCACTCTTCATCCAGTTTCAAATCACCACATTGTAATAATTTTCCCACCTTATCATGAGTTCGTCTTAATAAGGCCTGGATCCTCATTACCAATTCTTCAACGTGAAAGGGTTTTCCTAGGTAATCATCAGCTCCTGCTTTAAAACCATCAATGCGTTCATGCCATGAATCACGAGCGGTTAGGATAATAACGGGGAGCTTATTCTCTTTTTGTCGCCAGTTACTCAACACTTCAAGCCCTGAACGCTGAGGGAGACCCAAATCAAGGATCACAATATCATAGGATTCTTCATCACCCATAAATTCTGCATCAATGCCATTATCTACAATATCGACTGCAAAACCTTTACTGGATAATTCCTTTTGTAAGTTTTGGGATAGTTCTGTATCATCTTCAACCAGTAATAAACGCATGCTTTAATAGTCATTTTTTTTATAAATATCTCGGCCGCA
Organism: Gammaproteobacteria bacterium; assembly: GCA_016744395.1. Taxonomy (GTDB): domain Bacteria; phylum Pseudomonadota; class Gammaproteobacteria; order GRL18; family GRL18; genus GRL18. Next base: position 10,636 of record JADGEK010000032.1, read on the forward strand.
AGCGACCGAGTTTTAAAACAAGTCCAGCTGGTCTGAATGTCTTTCTTTTTGATCTAACTCAACTAGCTATTCTTGAACGTACTTTCAAATTGTTTCTTCATTTGCATTACACCACTAGGTGGTTGCCTGGGTATACTTCTGAGATGATGCGTATTTCTTTGAATCTCCATGTACTGAATAGTGTAGACAGTGCTTGTCCCTGTCTACACTATTCAGCACGGGGAGCCCCCAAGATTTTCGCTACACTCCGTTAAAACTTGAGCAGTCAGTGCATCAACCTCAATTTCTAACACAATACCTTCATCATTAATGTATTCAATTTCATAAATGAATGTATGGTTGCCCTCGTGAGTAGACTTTTGTTTTAACTTAACTTCGAGTAATCGATTAATGTTATGCGTTGACAGTTTATTGAGTATGTTTTCTAAAGCACTTATTTTTCCCGAAACTATCAATGCTTTAATGGCATAAGTTTGGCCATTATTTTCCTCATGATTGTCAGCAAAATCTATCTCTGCATAAGTGTAATTTGTTAACAATAGATGAGTAAATAACAGCATAACTATCAAAACAATGTTTTTTGGTTTAGTCATATATTTTCTAATCATAAGGTGACCTTTATATCATTCTATCACATCTTATATTCAGTACGATTTGAATAGTTTTGACTCTGTTCGGGAAAATTTACCTCATCTTTATTATAGTCTCCCAATTGAGCATCCTGATGACAATTATCACATTGTCCCATACTATCCCTATTTAATTTATTGTGTTCTGGATTGTGCTTATTAATAAAAAAGGGCGTTTTTGTGATCCGTAAAGGAACTGGGTTATAGTTTAGCGATTGAAGAATTTTAATTGAAATTTCATCATTCACATGCCCTGCAGAATTATCTAATAAATATCGTCTCATGGTTCTTATTTCCACCTCTGTTAATTTAACAGGCTGGCCAAAGTGATCATCTAAGTTATTTATCATTTTCTCCCATGATATTCCATGCATCAAACCAGCCTGATAAGAAAAGTGACAACTGCCACATAACTCATTGTATTGCTCAAATTTCACAGATGATATACCACTTTTTTTACTCTCAAACCAGCGTTTAAAGATCCCAGCTTCATCACCATCGGCAGAAGCGTTCAACGTAATGCTTATTATTGACAGTGTCATGATAACTTTAGACAGGTTGATAAGTTTTTGCATAAATAACTCCAGAAATAGTTTTTCTGGAGTGTATCAAGTCAAAATGAATTGAAACTGAAAACACATCTTTTTCTTAAATTTTAGACTGGCGTCCTATTTACTCACAAATCATCATCATTGAAACTAATTGATTAAGATAGAAACAAAGCAGTATTTTTTCAGTTTCAATTCATCTTTAGGTGGTATTGTTAGAATATGGAATTAAGCAATACATCGTTTGATCCTTGAAATTGAGATACTAGCTTGTAATAAAGAGACACGAGAATAATATTATGACCACAGATAGCCTGACATTCATTATTTTTGGTGTGATATTAGCACAGATTTTGATTGCTTCTGCTCTTGTTTTCTACCGTCATAAACGTAAATACAGGGAATTTGACGCACAAGAGACTGTTCATACCCGTGTTTCTAAGCTGTTACCTCAAGTATCTAAACCCAAAGAAGAAATGTTTGTTCAAGAATCATTCTGGGAAGGATTTAAAGAATTCTCTGTCCAACGCAGGGAATTAGAAGATAATAACCACTCTATCTGCTCCTTTTATCTTATACCACTTGATGGTAAACCTTTACCTGTCTTCAAACCAGGCCAGTTTCTAACATTCAAATTGCTCATTGAAGATCTGGTTACCCATGAATCCAAAAACGTAGTACGTTGTTATTCACTCTCTGATGCACCCCATCCTGACTACTATCGAATATCGATCAAACAAGTGCCTGCACCCATTAATAAGCTTGATGTACCACCAGGCCTTTCCTCCAGTTTCTTCCATGATCAGGTTCAGAAAGGCAGCAAGGTTTTGGTTAAGGCACCATCAGGGCATTTCCATCTGATGGAAAATAAACATTTACCCATTGTATTAATTGGTGGTGGCATTGGTATCACCCCAATGTTAAGCATTCTTAACACAGTATTAGAACAAGAAGCAAATATTGATGTCTGGCTCTATTATGGTATACGTAATGGTGATGAGCATATCATGAAGGCACACCTACAGGCACTTGCCAGAGAGCATGATAACTTCCACTTGCATGTCTGCTACAGTGCACCCAATGAGAGTGATGTTGATGGTATTGATTATCAGCACAACGCCAGAGTTGGTATTCCTTTGCTGAGAGCCACTCTTAAATTGATGCGCTATCAATTCTATATTTGCGGTCCCAAACCTATGATGGAAAGTCTGGTACCTAAACTGGAAGATTGGGGTGTGAAAAGAGATGATATTTACTATGAATCCTTTGGTCCTGCTACGCTGAATAAACATAAAAAAACAGCACAGGTAATGAGCAGTGGACATCTCATCAATATCACCTTCAGTAAAATAGGTAAAAGTATCCAATGGGATCCTGCAGCAGATTCGCTACTAGAATTTGCTGAAGCCAATAACATTGTCGTAGAGTCAGGTTGCCGTGCCGGTAGTTGTGGCTCATGTCAGACAGCATTGAAAGATGGTGAAGTTGACTATAACCAAGAACCTGATGCGGATGTTTCTCCAGGGCACTGTCTATTATGTATTTCTAAACCGAACAGCAACCTGATATTGGAACTTTAGGAAATTAGCATGGAACGTTCACTTATACGTAAAGAAGTTACTCCCTTTCTCATAATGTTCGGAGCGTTGATCTTAGCAACCATGATCATCGATGCCTTGCTACATCAGTTTGAACTGGTTTGGATTGGACGCTACTTAGGTATCCCTGGAACCATTCTGATACTGCTGTCATTCTTTTACTCAATGCGTAAGCGTAAGGTGATTCAGTTTGGTAAACCGAAAAGTTTACTTATTCTACATGAGACACTCACCTGGATGGGTGCATTGATGATTTTGGTACATGCAGGGATCCATATCTATGCCATTCTTCCGTGGCTGGCTCTGATTGCTATGTTGATTAATGTTATTAGTGGCATGACGGGTAAATATTTGTTGGATCGCTCACGTCGTTTTCTGGCTGAAAAGAAAACTGTCTATATACAGCAGGGTCTATCTGAAGAGGTGGTTGAAAAGAAACTGTTCTGGGATGCAACCACTTTCGATTTGATGAAAAAATGGCGTGCAGTACATTTACCCATTTCTCTGGCTTTTGCTGTGCTTGGTATTACTCATATTATCAGCATCTTTCTTTTCTGGGAATGGATATGAAAAATAATACAATTCTTTATATTGTCACATTTAATCTGTTCATCCTTGTTATGCTGGCAATATTTGTTCCTCATTTAATGATCAGTCCAGGTAAGCCCATTGATGCTCATTCTGAACTTGATACAGATTGCTTTGCCTGCCATACATCATTTTTCGGCAGCAATCCTGAAAAATGTATTGCCTGTCACAAAGTAGCAGAGATTGGCTTAAAAACTACAGAGGGACTAGCTATCTCTAAAGAGAAGAAGAATGTAGCCTTTCACCAGACATTGATTGAGGAGAATTGTATCGCCTGCCACAGCGATCACAAGGGTGTACAAGCCTTCCGCCCCATCAGCCAGTTTTCACATCAATTATTAGATCAAACACTGCAGGAACAATGTGATAATTGTCACATCAATCCAGACGATGCTCTGCACCGAAAAATCAAAGGCAACTGTGGACAGTGCCACAATCAGAAAGACTGGTTGCCAGCGACCTTTGCTCATGAAAAGTATTTCCGTTTTGACCCTGATCATACGACTGAGTGTGAGACTTGCCACACCAATAACGACTACGCAGATTATACCTGCTATGGCTGTCATGAACATTCTCGTTCTAAGATCAGAGAAGAGCATGTTGAAGAAGGGATATACGATTATGAGATCTGTGTAGACTGTCATCGTAGTGGTGATGAAGATGAAGCAGAGCGTATTTGGAAGAGGAAACGATTTGAAGCAAGAAAAGTAAGACCGTTTGAGATAAATCAGTACAACAAAAGAAAGAGTAAACATCATGAAGATGATGATAACGATTAAAACTGAATATGAGCAATTTTATGAGTCAAAAAGAAAACGTGCCAGAAATTTAGATAACTGGGATTTTGATAATGTTGATTCAAATACTGATAATAGAATATCAGAACAGGAAATGGTCGATGCATTAATACAAAACAGGAAGCGGAAATAAAAGATTTAATATTTTGTATCAAAACTGATTGGTTAAAAACAGATGAGAATTCTATCATCAATTAAATCATCTTTAATACGTGGAGGTCTATCATGGAAAAATTAAATAATACATTCATAAAAAGAAAGTCATTCGCTATTTTGGCTTTCTGTGTTATCACATCACTTTTCTATATGCATTACCTACAGGCTGAACCATTGCCTCAGCGAGGACCAATTCCTTTTCGTTTTTATGATATTAACTCTAATGGCTCTATCAGCCAGGATGAATTTAATACAATACGAGGCCTACGAATGGAAAGTAGAGCTACTCAGGGTCGTCCAACGCAGAATATGGCTTTAGAACCCAACTTTAATCAATTCGATACCGATAAAGATGGGCAATTAAATCCAAATGAACTTACTCGTGGACAGCAGTCACAGAGACAAAAACGATGGGAAATGAGACAAGGCCAAGGAGTGGGTATGAGTGGTGATCGCAATATGTCAGGTTTTAAAGATTTTGATCAGGATCAGGATGGACTGTTAACCCCTGAAGAATTTACCTCTGGGATGCAGCAGCATATAAAAAATTGTCAGAACATGAGACAGGGAACGGGTATACAAAAGAGACAAGGACTGGGTCGAAGTATGCGTCGTGGCCGTAATATGGCAAAATTTGAATACTTTGATGGCAATAATGATGGTTATATTAGCGAGCAGGAGCTGAATGAAGCCCGTAGCATGCGGATCAGCAGCAGAATACAGCAAGGCTACCAAATGAGAAATACCGAAAATATCACTCCCTTTCAGAATATTGATACCAACGCTGATGGTAAAATTTCTCAGGATGAATTTTCAGCTTAACAAAAACAACATCAACTTGGAAGACAAAGACCTCAATAAGCTCTATTGCCTACAAGAATGTAGATAAGATGTTTGAGTAAAACTCAGGTGCATCTGGTGCTAAGTGCATTCGTTGATGGAAACATGGACTTCATATAATCCACTCACATTGTTTAGAGAGATTTCAGTAGTGAAAATTGATACAGGTAAAGCAATTATTGTCCCTTATAACAAAAAGGATAATATTATTCTAATTGATATTTATGCAGATGGTGAATTGCAGGTGAGTGATGTTGATAACATTCACAGGGCGATTAAAATGTATGATTTACATATTCCTGTGGATACCATTTGTGTTAAATCAGGTGAAAACTATCTTTCCGATAACGCATTTAAATACTCAATGGAAAATAATTGTATTCATAATAGAGTCATTTATGTCATCAAGCATATGGCTGATATTCATTTTCCCTCTCAAGTACAGGAAACCTATTTCAAGGCACATTTAGTTGATTTTTGTACATCAACAGATGATGCCTATCATCTGATAAAAAATAGCCCTTAAGTTTAATTAAGACTTAACATTTAAGGTTCCATCTTCTGCATTTGACAAAATAACGATACATGAATATTATCGGAGGTTAATATGCCAAAATCGTATAAAATGACAATACTTCGAGTCCATCAGTACGTTGGCTTCACTGGGTAAATGTACTCGGTGTGATCAGTTTAATTTTTGTTGGCATAATAATGCTTTATAAAAAAGACCTGGGAATTACCAGTCTTGAGGCAAAAATTGGTTTAAAAGAACTTCATGTTATTATTGGTTTGATCCGTGCTGACACCGATATCTATTACCCTCCTTTTTGTAGTGCTATGGCCAGTTTTATCACAGAAGTTAGGACTGATAAAGAAATAATGACTGGTTATTTTAGTCTTCATAATTTTTTTAATAATAAAACATCTATTTTTTCTTCTGTACACAAAACTATGTTAATCTACTTCGCTTGGAGAATTTACGACCAAGGAATATTATTAATGCCAAACAATGTAGCCACCAGTTGGCTCAGCAGTGCAAAATCATTCTTACACCCTCGTGTGATCACCATGCTTTTTCTTGGTTTTTCTGCTGGCATCCCCTTATTACTCATTTTTTCATCTCTTTCTCTATGGTTAATAGAAGCGGGAATACAACGCGCCACAGTGACTTATTTCAGCTTGGCGGCACTGGGCTATTCTTTTAAGTTTTTGTGGGCTCCCTTAATTGACCGCTTACCCGTTCCTTTTTTAACTCGAGTTTTAGGTCGACGACGTGCCTGGTTATTAGTCGCTCAAATTCTTGTCATTTTCGCAATCGTATTAATGGCTTTTATAGATCCTTCAAAAGGAGAAAACCATCTGATACTGATGGCTTTTGCTGCAATTTTTCTAGGAATATCTGCTGCAACGCAGGACATAGTCATTGATGCTTATCGCATTGAATCTGCGGAGACTTCATTGCAGGCATTAATGTCATCCACATACATAGTCGGTTATCGTATTGGCATGCTTGCTTCTGGTGCAGGAGCACTGGTTTTAGCCAGCTATTTTGAATCAAACCTCAATGGCATCTATAACTATAGTGCATGGCATTTAACTTATCTTTGTATGGCATTGTTTATGTTAGTGGGCGTTTTTACTACATTTAAAATACCTGAACCAATAAATCCTAACAAAGATTTAAATGAATATACAACCACTCAATATCTTCAATTTCTAATGCTTTTTATTATTTGTATCTGTATCTTCATCTTGACATACATTGTTTTAAAAGAGCCTTCAATAATGGTAAAAACAATATTGTCCTCAGTAATATCAACCCCTTTAGGCAATTTTATCATCGAATTATTAAGGCTTATTAGTGCTCTATCTAATGCGACCTTAGTTGCATATTTACTTTCACAAACCAAGTATGTCCACAAAGAATTAGTTTGGAATTCGTATATCGCACCAATCATTGACTTTTTTAGCCGTTACGGAAAATCAATTGCACTCTCTTTGCTACTATTTATTGGTTTTTATAGAGTTTCTGATATTGTTTTAGGTGTAATTGCAAATGTTTTTTACCTTGAAATTGGATTTACTAAACTTCAGATTGCAGCTGTTGTTAAAACATTTGGTTTATTTATGACCATTGCAGGTGGCCTTTTAGGTGGACTCCTTGCCGTTCGCTATGGAGTAATAAAAATATTATTCTTAGGTGCAATACTGACTGTCATTACTAATCTTTTATTTATGCTACTGGCATCATCTGGCAATGATATTGTATTATTGTACTTAGTTATTTCTGCCGACAACTTATCAGCAGGATTGGCCAGTGCTGCATTTGTTGCTTTTCTCTCCAGCCTCACAAATATTTCTTTTACTGCAGTTCAGTATGCCGTTTTTAGCTCTCTAATGATATTTATGCCAAAACTTATTGGTAGTTATTCTGGCAGTATTGTTGACAGCATAGGTTATTCAAACTTCTTTCTGGTTGCCAGCTTAATGGGCGTTCCCGTTATTATTTTGCTCTATTTTTTAAATAAACACATGAAGTTCGATTCATAATATAAATCGAACTCAATACTTATAATAATCCTATTAATTAGTCTTTATGAGAAATATATCCCTTTTTTTTACAATAATTCTATTATCATACTCTGTATCAGTTCATGCACAAAAAGGTATTTGGTTGCTTATTGATACCCAGAAGCAAGAACTGGAAGTGAAATTGGCGGATGTGACTCTGGTTAAATATTCGAACATATCCATTGGTCGCAATGGTTCAGGATTTAAAAATAAGCGTGGTGATGACATAACACCGCTTGGTAAGTACAAAATCGGTTGGATTAATCGAAAAAGTAAATATCACCTTTTTTTTGGTTTTAATTACCCTTCGCTTGATAATGCCCGACAAGCTTTAAAAAAAGGACTGATCACTCCAAAAATCTTTGCCAAAATTGCGATTGCTCATAAAAATAATCAAGTTCCCCCTCAAAACACGCCCATGGGAGGACTGATAGGCATTCATGGATTGGGTAGAGGTAATCGCGAGATCCACGAAACAATGAACTGGACTCACGGCTGTATTGCATTAACCAATGAACAAATTAATAATCTAGATACATTGATAAAAAAAGAGACTATAGTTATAGTTAAGTAGTCGTGTGACCTCACCCTTAAATAAACCAATATGGAAAACATAAAATGAAAAGAACTTTACAGATTACTTCAGTTATATTCGTAGCGGCAATGGCAACAGGTTGTGCTAACACATCACAATTGCAAGCAGATGTTGATGCATTGAAAGCACAAATGAACACAGTATCAGCAGAAGCATCTGAGGCAAATGAGCGTTCCAAAGCAGCAGAAGCAACTGCTAATCGCGCTGAACAAGCTGCCGATGACGCCAATAGTAAACTGGATCGTATGTTCAAAAAATCAATGATGAAGTAATCATATAATCCAAGATCTAAACTATTCAGCATTGAGTCTCATCAATGCTGAATCACTAAACTGAGTTATTTATTTCTCACTTCAAAATACCTGCAAGGTCTAAGCATCACTACATTCCCAAGCTAGCAACCTAATACATTATGATTTAACCATTGAGGTGGTACCTGCCATATTTATCAACTCAAGAAGCCAGCAGGCTCACATCAACTCTTTTTGTCGTTTTATATACCTAATCTGAGAATAATATGATTTAGATCATTTACATTTATTAGTAAATATTTATATGCTGTTACATGAATATTGTCATCTATTAAAAACAAAGAAACAACTGGCCGCGCCTATTGGAGAACCCATGTTTTTTTCATCAAAACAAAAGAGTCTGCTTTTAGATACTCAACAAGAACTGGTTGAACTCAAACAAAAACACCGGATATGTGAGCAATTATTAGAAAAATCCCAATTTAAAATCAATCAACTAGAGCAAGAACTGATTGATAGCAATAAAGAACAAGTTCTCAATCAAGGTGTTCATGATAATTTTCAGATTTTTGGCCAATCACTTAATGACTTCCAGTCCTCGTTAATAATAATGGCAACAAAGCTAAAAGAAGAAAAATCAACAGCCATTAAAGCGGCTGAAGTTTCAACGAACTCTCGAAATGCCGTTAATGACATTGCTTCAAGCCTGCATAAAATGTCCACTGACACAAAGATAAATTCTGAAGCAGTGAATGGACTCAGTATACATGCTGAAAATATTGGTAGCTTTGTAAGTGTCATCAGTGACATTTCTGAACAGACAAACTTATTAGCACTTAATGCGGCCATTGAAGCCGCACGAGCAGGAGAACAAGGACGTGGATTTGCAGTGGTTGCTGATGAAGTAAGAAGCCTGGCAGAAAGAGCGAGCACTGCCACTAAAGAAATTTCTTCACTCGTAAAACAAATTCAAACCGACACAGAAAAAGCACAAGTTCAAATGGATAACATTGCCATTGAATCCGACAATTTTGGCACTCATGGCGATATCGCTGTGAAAGAAATGCACTCTCTACTCGAATTATCCCATAATATGGAGGAGACAATATCTTCTTCCTCATTAAGGAGTTTTGTCGAACTGGCTAAAGTCGATCATCTTATTTTCAAATTTCAAATATATGAAATTTTTATGGGTTTATCAAATAAGACTGCTGATGAATTTCATGATCACAGTCATTGTCGACTCGGTAAATGGTATTACGAAGGTGATGGCAAACATTGTTTTTCAAAGCTAGACGGCTATCATGAGGTTGAAGCACCTCACATCAAAGTACACCACTCTGGTATTGAAGCGCTCAAAGAGCTTCAAAATGGTCAGGTAGAGGCCGCGATAACTGCCCTTCAGAATATGGAAAAATCCAGTATTGATGTTATGCACTCTCTCGAAAAAATTGCTCAAAGTGGAGAGGATGATAAATCACTGCTATGCACTCATGACGAGTCCTTTAGCTGAAGCACTTGTAAGTTAAGTCACCCTTTTCAATTGACGTGATTTAAAAGAGTTCCTCAACGGGATCAGCCTTGACTAAAACAGGCTGAGTAATCGCAACTGGCAGACCATTTTTCTGCTCAAGCGCATTTCTTAGTGCCTGGGCTTCCACGACCAGTTCCTGTTGATAGTTATGTTTGAAAAATGTATTTTTTATCAACTCCATTGTTTGTTCATATAGTTCTTCATAAGGTAATTCTTCACCCTCTAATTGAGGATGAACCTCGATATAGATTTTTTTATCAAACCAGCCTACTTTGACTGGTTGATTGACGATATTCACAGGCATACCGACGTTCACTTCTGGAAATAGTTTTTCAATGTCTTCTGGATACATACGAACACAGCCATGACTCACTCGCATCCCAACACCAAAGGGCTTATTTGTACCATGAATTAAATAACCAGGTATACCTAAACGTAAAGCAAATAGACCCAGTGGGTTATCAGGGCCTGCTGGTACCACATCAGGTAAGATTTCGCCTTTATCGGCATGCTCTTTTTTTATTGATGCAGGTGGTGTCCAGGTTGGATCGGCCTTTTTCTGAACAATTTTAGTCTGCCCTAAAGGCGTATTCCAATCCTGCCTGCCAATACTCACTGGATGGGTAATAACGGTTTTATTATCAGTAGAAAAATAATACAGACGATATTCTGGTAAATTAAGCGTCAGACCCTTTTTAGGCACATCAGGTAAGACTCGGCTACTTGGAATTAAAATGGGGGTTTTTGCACCAGGTAACCAACGATCCACATCAGGATTGACCAATAAAATCTCATTTTGGCCAATGTTAAAACGTCGAGCCACATCCAGTAAGGTGTCTTCAGCCGTCGCTTTGGTGTAATAAGGGGTTTCAGGCGAAAGCCCAATAACACTCTCATTCGTATCTAGAGGCAAGTTAAAAACACTTGACCAGGCACTGCTGTGAGCAAAAAAGATTAAAATCAATAGCACATAAAATTTCATTTCAAACCCAATTTAATTCCCTTAAAACCTTTATTATTTAAGGTCTTAATACTTAAAACTCTGTATTATCTCAGTAGCTATTTACTTAATTTTCACAAACTAATACACTAATTCAAAAATTCAACTCAGAATTGCCCATCTGTATCAAATAATGTGTCAATCTGACAAGCATCATAACGTAAGAGTCCTAGGCAGAGTATAAAGTATGAAAGCTAAAATTGGTATTATCACAGCATCTGACCGCGCCAGTGCAGGTATATATGAAGATCTTTCTGGCAAGGCCATCATTGATACCATGAATGATTATCTGAGCTCTGAGTGGGAATCTGTGTATCGTGTTATTCCAGATGATCAGGAGCACCTGGAGCAGACCATGATCGAATTATCTGATCAAGAGAAGTGCTGCTTGATTGTCACCACAGGGGGCACAGGTCCTGCTAAGCGTGATGTCACACCAGAAGCCACTGAAAAGGTTTGTGAAAAGATGATGCCTGGTTTTGGCGAACTCATGCGTCAGGTGAGTTTACAATATGTGCCTACGGCAATTCTTTCTCGTCAAACGGCAGGAATTCGTGGCAACTCTCTTATTGTTAATTTACCAGGTAAACCCAAATCCATTCGAGAATGTCTCGATGCTGTTTTTCCAGCCATTCCTTATTGTATTGATTTAATTGATGGTCCATTTCTGGAATGTAATGAGAAGGTCATAAAGCCATTTCGACCCAAAAAATAACCCATCTTTACAACTCTCTTAATAAGATCAACAGGCTTATAAAATGAGTAAAATCACACATAAAATTCAAAGCACTGGCGACATGATGGTCGACATGTTCCACTATCTGGCGCTCTTTGTTATTGGCGGCACAATTGTCTGGTCTGCGATCTATGAATACATACAAATCATGTCTGAAGGGCATGCAAAGCTAAAAGATATTTTATTATTATTTATTTACTTAGAATTAGGGGCGATGATTGGCATTTATTTTAAAACACATCGCTTACCCGTACAGTTCTTAATTTACATTGCCATTACCGCTTTATCTCGGCATCTCGTAATTGATGTGCAAAAAGTCTCCACTGACTTCCACTTATATCTTTTACTCAGCATCAGCGCATCCATTGTAATACTCAGTTTGTCAGTTTTAATTTTAACCTATAATGGCCGTAAGTTTGGCCGTCCAGAAGACGATGCCCTGGATGACAATAATACGAATGAAAGTTTGACCGACAATCAATAAATGGCGTAGAAACAAGGCATGCCTTGTCTCTACGAATTTTGTTTGGAGTAAAAAGCGAGTTTAACGCGTTCATAATTTGATGCGGATTTAGCTACTTTGCCTTTATTACCTGTCTTTAGCCATTTTTTAATGCGATTGGCATCACCAATTGGGCTGCGTTTACCAAAAGAATCTAAAAAGACCATAATGACCTCTTTATTGTCAACTCTTCTTAACATCACAAGACAGCGACCCGCTTTATCAAGGTAGCCTGTTTTGCTGAGTTTCACATCTTTGTGCCCGGCACGAATGAGTACATTTGTATTCGTATAGCCTAAGACATAACGAGGCTTTTTAAAGCGTGCAGTATAGGTTTGTGTCGTACTATACTTTTTAATGACTGAATACTTTGTGGCTGCAACGACCATTTTGGCTAAGTCAGATGCGGTTGACACATTTTTTTCAGACAGCCCCGTTGAATTAACAAAATGTGTTTTCTTCATACCTAAGGATTTAGCTTTTTGATTCATTGCTTTAACAAACGCACGAGAGCCCCCAGGATAGGTACGTCCTAATGCGGATGCTGCAAGATTTTCAGATGACATCAAAGCAATTCTTAAAACATCACCACGGCTTAATTGAGAACCTATTCTAATTCTTGAATAGTAGTTATTAATGTTTTTTTTATCTTCTTTTGAAAAAGTAATTTTCTCTTTAAGCGATAATTTTGCATCCAGTATCACCATGGCAGTCATTAACTTGGTAAGAGATGCGATCGGCATGACAAGGTTAGAATGTTTTTCGAATAACACCGAATGAGTCTTTGCATTAATAACAATTGAGCTTACTGACGCAAGGTTAACTGATTTATTTGTGCTGCTACTTTTGGATGAAGCGGAAAAAACAGTATTTATGGACAATAAAAATAAACTGATGCATATCGTGTTAACAATAATATTCTTCTTCATCTACAGACTCTTGTTTTAATGACTCATTTTATTTCATTCAAATTTTCAACAACAATGCCAAAATTTAGAACTGAATTATTTCTCGTAAAACGGCAGTTGCATACGTCCCTGTTGGTAATGAAAAAGATAAAGTGACCTTTTCCATTTTACTCTCTCTATCAATAGCTTCTGAAGATTCTTCTTCAAATTTTATCGATAGATTTTCTGGAAACAATCGTGCCGCTCGGCGCTCCTGTTTCAATCCCTGGCGTTCCAATCCATCACACCAATTGGATAAATCATTAGCCACATTACTCTCTAGTGCTAATAATTTTTTTTCAGAATTTAACTCTCCCCGTCCCCATAAAGCAGTGGTTGGGTGGATATCATTTTGATGAAAGCGCATTTTAATTTTATCATCAATTTCAGGTACTGAAAAAATCGAATGCGTTCCCGATAACATCATTACTTCACCATCCATCAATTCATTCCAACCCGATGTTTGGATTCTTTGTGAAAGCATTTGATTAAAGACCATTGAACGAGCAGCAGAAAGAACCATACTTTTATCAGCGCGTTTTTTTATTTTTTGTTCACCCTTAAACCAACAAGCCGCTCGAGTTAAATTATTATAATCATGCCCAAAACGTTGTTGGGAAAAATAATTAGGCACGCCCGATGCCTGTATTTTCGAAATGTGATCTTGTAATATTTCATCAGTGGTCTGTTGAACATCTCTGAGTACAATTTCAAATTCATTGTACTTAATCGCACCCCGTTTCAATTTTTTTCGATGCAGGGTTTTGATTAAAATTTTGACCCCTTCCAGTTGAAAATCATTCCAGTCAGGTTCATCAATAATTTCCAGATTCACACTGAACCATTGTGAGGTGACTGCATTTCTATCTTTTAGACCTGCATAACCGATTTCTTTTGCTTCTACACCAACAAACCGAGCCAGTTGTCTTGCCAGCCATTCCGTATTAGTATTTGTTTTTTCAATGTATAAAAAAGCATGAGTCCCCTCGCCTTCAGGTTCAAAACTCAAGACTTCACGAACAATAAAATCAGATGCCCTGGTTTTAAATTTGGCACAGCCCAGAGGGCCGCTCTGCCCTGCATGAGCATAAAATAAATCTTCCACCTTGATTATAGGATATTCCTGCGATAAATCTAAAACAGTTTCGCTCAACAGTATTTTCTCGGTTAATAAAAGTTTAGACTTTTAGTCTCTATTCTTATTCGAATAAAGTAGGTTTTAATAAAACTATTGCTCTAATAGCACAACGGCATGAGCAGCAATGCCTTCTTCACGCCCGGTAAATCCCATTTTTTCAGTGGTGGTGGCTTTCACATTAATTTGGGAGCGAGAGACCTGAAGATCATCCGCGAGGTTACTGCACATTGCTTCAATATGAGCCGCCATTTTTGGTGCTTGAGCAATAATTGTCATATCTGCATTCGAGACTTTGTAATTTGCATCAGTCACTTCCTGCATCACTTTTCTCAGTAAAATTCGACTATCGATGTCTTTAAATTCATCCGAGCTATCTGGAAAACGTTTACCTATATCACCCAATGCTAACGCCCCTAATAAAGCATCACATAATGCATGGACAAGAACATCACCGTCTGAATGCGCCAATAGCTCATTCTTGTGGGATATCTCCACACCACCCATGGTAATGAACGTAAAAGGCAATGCTTCCTCAGAAGATAATGGATCCTCTGTCAACAAAGAACCACTTGCAGGTAACAAGTTATCAGAAAAACGGTGGGCATCATAACCATGGCCTATTCGAATCATATTGGTTTCCTAAATAAAAGTATTACAGTCAATATCTCAAACAACATTTTTTACAACACTGATTAATCAGCAGTCTGAGCCATAAACAGTTCTGCAAGCTGCAAATCACCTGGATGGGTAATTTTAATATTACCAGGATGCCCTTCAACCATTTTTGGTTTCAATCCCTGCAGTTCAATGGCAGAGGCTTCATCGGTGACCAGAGCATTACTTTTAATGGCATATTCTAAAGCACTTATAAGTAATTGTAGTGGAAACATTTGTGGTGTCAAAGCACGCCAAAGTGCACTGCGGTCAACGGTTGAAATCACCCTTTGCTCATTATCACAGTGTTTCACTGTATCAGCCATCGGTAAGCCCAAAAGGCCACCATTATTTGTTTCATTCAATTGCTCAATCAGCCGATCAATATCACTTTGCTTTAAGCAAGGACGAGCAGCGTCATGAACAAGAACCCAATCATCTTCAGAGGCATAGTTGGACAGAGAATGCAGTGCATTTAATACCGAATGACAGCGTTCACTGCCACCAGAAGCAACGCTAATCAACTGCTTATCTTCATCACTTAATAGTTTAAAAATATCTTGCCAGTAAGGATCGCCCTGAGTAATAGCAACCACAATACCATTGATATTCGGGTGTTTTAAAAAAATAGATAAGGTGTGTTCGAGAATGGTTTTTCCTGCCAGAGGCAGATATTGTTTGGGAATGTGGCTCCCCATTCTTTTACCAACACCCGCAGCAGGAATGACAGCCCAAAACTTCTGGCTATGAGTATTATCAGACTCCTGTGTAAGAGAGTTATTTTGCTTTTCCAGTGTCATTTTTTATCAATCACATGAAAAAAAGTTTCATCTTGTTTAATCATACCCAGTTCAGTACGAACTCGTTCTTCAATGGCTTCAAGGCCATTTTTTAAATCCAGAACTTCTGCCTTGAGGGCATCATTACGTTCTTTTAGGTGCAGATTTTCTTTTGTCTGCTTTTTAAGTGCAGATTCCAACTGCCTGACTTCAGCAATACTGGCTTTCCCAACCCATAAGTCATATTGCAATGCGATTAACAAAACAAGCAAAATACTGATAATATAATTCATTCTTTAGCTGTCATTATGTAGCGGTTAGTATCAAAATAACAATTTTTAACTTGTAAACAAGTTGAAAAAAGAGTTCGTATATGAGCAGGCAACCGTTGTTAAAAAATCAGACCTATGAAAGCACAATGGGGTCGCTCTTTTAACTTTATTCCTATACTTAGGACATTAGCCAAAAGAGCACCCCATTTCAAGTGCTATCAATTATTCTAAAAATATAAAGTCTTAGGCTTTTATACTATAGAATGTCTCTTTACCTGGGTAAATGGCTTCATCACCCAAATCTTCACTGATACGAATTAACTGATTATATTTAGCAATTCTATCAGAACGTGAAAGTGAACCTGTTTTAATTTGTCCACAAGACGTGGCTACAGCCAAATCAGCAATGGTTGTGTCTTCAGTTTCACCAGAACGATGAGAAACAACCGCAGTATAACCTGCATCTTTTGCCATTTGTATCGCTTCAAGTGTTTCTGTCAAAGTACCAATTTGATTCACTTTAATCAAAATAGAATTAGCAATGCCTTTATCGATGCCTTCTTTAAAAATCTTTGGATTGGTTACATAAAGGTCATCACCAACCAACTGAACTTTCTTACCGAGTTTCTCAGTCAACAGTTTCCAGCCATCCCAGTCGCCTTCATCCAAACCATCTTCAATGGTAATCAGCGGATATTTATCAACCCATGCTGCCAGGTAATCAACCATTTCTTCTGAGTTTAATGACTTGTTTTCTGAAGCTAAAACATATTTTCCATCTTTATAAAACTCAGAGCTTGCAGCATCAATGCCAATGAAGATATCTTCACCTGCTTTATAACCTGCCGCTTCAATGGCTTCAAGAATCACTTCAATGGCTGACTCATTGGAGGGTAAATCAGGTGCAAACCCACCTTCATCACCCACTGCGGTATTCATGCCTTTACTGCTTAATACTTTTTTCAATGCATGAAACACTTCAGCACCATAACGAATGGCTTCTGCCATTGATTTTGCACCCGTTGGAATGATCATGAACTCTTGAATATCAACATTATTGTCTGCATGTTCTCCACCATTGATGATATTCATCATAGGGACAGGCATCGTCATAGAGCCCTCACCACCAAGTTGGCGGTATAAAGGCACATTGTTCGCTTTAGCGGAAGCATGTGCAACTGCTAAAGAAACCGCCAATAAAGCATTCGCACCCAGACGATCTTTATTGTCGGTACCATCCAGTTCAATCATTTTACCATCGATGCCACTTTGGTCATCTGAGCTCATACCCAGAATGGCATCTCTGATTTCACCATTCACATTTTTAACTGCATTCAGGACACCTTTACCCAAAAAACGTGATTTATCGCCATCACGTAATTCAATTGCTTCTCTTGCACCTGTTGATGCACCAGAAGGTACAATTGCACGCCCCATTGCGCCACATTCCAGGAAAATATCCGCTTCCACCGTTGGATTTCCACGCGAATCAATTACTTCTCTTGCTTTTACGTCAACGATTGTTAAATCTGACATCTGTTTTCCTTAATTTATTGGTTTTTACTGATTTTTTCTTTGTTTGTCTTTAATAATTAGTACTATTCATAGAGATATTGTATGTAATGTTTCTACACAGCCTTGAGCGTCTTTTCTATAAACAGCCTTGGGCTTATGAACAGCCTTGAGCCTATAAACAGCCCTGAGCTTATAAACAGCCCTGAGCCTATAAGCAGTCTTCCGCAAATGGTTTTGACTTAACCAACTGATCAATATCCATCAGCATTTTGATCAAGTCACTAAGTTTGCCCAGTGGCCATGAGTTTGGCCCATCACTGAGAGCATTATCGGGATCAGGATGTGTTTCCATAAAGAGTCCGGAAACGCCACTAGCAACTGCTGCACGTGCTAAAACAGGTACATATTCACGATTACCACCTGAACAACCACCCAAGCCACCAGGTTGTTGCACAGAGTGAGTTGCATCATATACCACTGGGCAACCAGTCTCTCTCATAGCAGACAAAGAGCGCATATCTGAGACCAGATTATTGTAACCAAAGCTCACACCGCGTTCACAGGCCATTATTTGTTCATTACCTGCTTCTCTGGCTTTATCCATGACATTTTTCATGTCCCAGGGTGCTAAAAACTGGCCTTTTTTTATGTTCAGTGGCATGCCTGTTTTCGCTACTTTTTGAATAAAATTGGTTTGACGGCATAAAAAAGCGGGGGTTTGCAAGACATCAACGATGTCCGATATTTCATCTAAAGGCGAATCCTCATGCACATCGGTCAATAAAGGCAGCGCAAATTCATCTTTTATTTTTTGTAAAATTCTTAAGCCTTCAGCCATACCTGGCCCACGATAACTTTGACTGGAGGTGCGATTTGCTTTATCAAAAGAGGACTTATAAATAAAGGATATTTTCAGCTCTTCGCTTATTTTTTTTAATTGCTCTGCCGTCGTAAGTGCCATCTGTTCACTTTCAATGACACAGGGACCCGCAATTAAAAATAAAGGTTTATTGAGCCCGACGTCAAAGCCGCATAAATTAAAAGAAGCAGAAGACATTAAAATAATTTTCCTTCTTCATTTTCAATATTTAACCCAGCACTGATACGAGCCGCATTGATATAGCTGGTAAACAATGGGTGTCCATCACGAGGTGTTGAGGTAAATTCAGGGTGGAATTGACAAGCAACGAACCATGGATGATCCGTCACCTCTACCACTTCAACTAAATTGTCATCCAGCGAGATACCTGTGAATTTGAGTCCTGCATTAGCCAGAGGCTCACGATATTGATTATTAAATTCATAGCGATGACGATGACGCTCAACAATGACTTCTTTGCCATAGATAGTTTTAACTTGCGAGTCACTGCTCAGTTTGCAGGGCTGACCGCCAAGTCGCATAGTGCCGCCCAGATCAGTGTTTTCATCACGAGTTTCAATTGTGCCGTCTTCTCTAAACCACTCAGTGATCAGAGCAATCACAGGATTTGGCGTTTTCGAATCAAATTCTGTACTGTGGGCTTTATCTAATTGTGCAACATTACGTGCATATTCAATAACAGCCACCTGCATGCCCAAACAAATACCCAAATAAGGTACTTTATGTTCACGAGCGTATTGAGCAGCGAGGATCTTGCCTTCAACACCGCGGTGGCCAAAACCACCGGGAACAAGAATAGCATCCATTTCTTTAAGACAATCGATACCCTTTTTTTCAATTTCTTCTGAATCAATATAGGTAATTTTAACTTTGGTTGCCGTATGAATGCCCGCATGAATCAGCGATTCTGACAGTGATTTATAGGCCTCTGTTAAATCAACGTATTTACCCACCATGGCGACATGAACTTCACCCTTAGGATTATTTTGTGCGTCAACCACCGCCTGCCATTGTGATAGGTCAGCATCGGGCACATCCAGCTTAAGCTTATCCACTACCAACTGATCCAGTTTTTGTTCATGGTATAAAAGGGGAATACGATAAATGCTATCGACATCAATCGCTGAAATAACACCCCGTTCTTCAACATTGGTAAATAAGGCAATTTTACGACGTTCCTCGTCAGGGATTTCACGATCGGCACGACAAACCAGGATATCTGGGCGAATACCGATGGATTGTAATTCTTTAACTGAATGCTGGGTTGGTTTTGTTTTTAACTCGCCCGCTGTTGAAATGTAAGGTAATAACGTCAAATGCATATAGAGCGTATGTTCGCTGCCCATTTGAATACCCATTTGGCGGATGGCTTCCATAAAGGGTAATGACTCAATATCACCAACAGTACCACCAATTTCAATCATGGCAATGTCTGCATCGCTCGCACCTAAATGAATGCGCTGCTTAATTTCATCAGTGATGTGTGGAATGACTTGCACCGTGGCACCAAGATAGTCGCCACGTCGCTCTTTGGATAAAACGCTTTCGTAGACACGCCCTGCTGTAAAGTTATTCGTCTGGTGCATATTGGTACGCACAAAACGTTCATAGTGCCCCAAATCCAAGTCAGTTTCAGCACCATCTTCCGTCACATAAACTTCACCGTGTTGAAAGGGACTCATTGTGCCAGGATCAACGTTAATATAAGGATCCAGTTTCAGTAAGGTAACTTTTAAACCACGAGCTTCAAGCAAAGAAGCCAATGATGCTGAGGCAATTCCCTTGCCTAAAGAAGAAACAACTCCACCAGTAATAAAAATGTATTTGGTCATTAGAATGTATTAAGCTCTTAAATATGATGCAGGCTCTTAAAATTTCAAAAAGAGTGAAGGGCTGATTTTACCGTTTCTTGGCGCTAATTTCATCCCAATCTGATGGCTATTTTATTTATTTTCTATTCTTTGCCATTCAATGCTGAGTAAATCTTCAGATTCACTGTTTTTAGGAGAGTCTTTATAAGATTTTTTAAGGGAATTATTCACAATCGTATTGCCAATTTGGACTAATTCATCACCCCAGAAAATTAAAGGCATTCCCTGTCTTTCCCAGGGTGGAATGCTTTGTTCTTGAAACCAGTGTTTTAACAGGTGAGAATGCCCATCATTATTTTTTCGATATCGCTCACCACCCTGCCTAAAACGAACAGTAACCACTTTACTTAACAACTGCTGAGACTCATAGCCATTTTGTTTTGCAGTCTTAGTCTTATTGAGAGGTGATAATTTTATAAAAGTATTGTTACTGTTTAAACACACTTCTTGATCCAGAGATAATACCTGTTCTTGCTCCTCAATGTTTTCAAAACAGGACGTGTCCAATAGATATAATTTATCACGGTATCTTCTCACTTCACAATGAAAGGCATCTCGCTTCCAGGAAACCAATGGCACAGCATCTTCTCTTGCTTGAATGACGCTAAGAACGATTTGACCAAGGATTTTTTTTGATGGCATAGGAAGCTGGTTAATGTTTATCCAGTGCCTTAATAAATTATTGAGTCGTGCCTGATCGCTTCGATTGTGTGTGTCATAACAATAAGATAAATTCGGAGCATCCTGTCGGCCATTCAAGAATTTGAATAGGGGCTCTAATAACAATTTATCATATTCAACGCCTCCTTCAGAATTAACAAAGTAGATTGCCTGAATGTCTGAATCAGCCACTTCATCTAATAAAAGTTGAGATTCTGCAAGTACTTCTGCCGATTTGGCAAAATTTTCTTTGACTGCAGGCCAGCGTTTTTCCAGCAATGGCAGGACCGTTTGACGTAAATAATTACGATCAAATCGTTCCTCCTGATTACTTTCATCATCTATCCACTCAAGCTGATGTTGTTTGGCGTATTCAAGAATGTCTGTTTTTTTATAGTCTAATATCGGTCGACATAAATATCCTTTAGAAAAAGGTTTCACTCTGGGCATTGCGGATAGCCCTTTGGTGCCGCTGCCTCTCAATAGTTGCAGAAGCAATGTTTCAGCCTGATCATCCAGATGCTGAGCCGTTAATAAGCATTCATTTTTATCTAATAGTTGACTAAATGCCTGATAACGGGCAGTTCGGGCTGATGCTTCAGGACTTTGGCCATTTTTTCGGCGTGCATCCACTTCAATAATAGTCAGAGGAATATCCAGCTCAAAGCAAATATGTTGGCAGTGTCTACCCCATTTTTTTGAGTGAGCACTTAACCCATGGTCGATGTAAACAGCACTAAAAGATTGGTCAAAACCACTGGGCGAATTTTTAAGTTGTGCACAAAGATGAAGTAGCACATGAGAATCAACGCCACCACTATAGGCAATCAGGAATTTTTCCGTCTTTTGTTCAAGAGCGGACAGTTTCTGGAGGTGGAAATGAAATGCCTGAGGAGTAACTGACATTATTCAGCTTTCATCCCTGGCCAATATATTTTTTTCAAATTCAGTCTATACCCTATTCACCACAAGTCACTGGAAAAATTCAGTGACTTGTGCACTAAGAAGAGTTAGTTTTCAATATAGTGCCCAAATTTCATCATGCGCTCATACCTGGAGTCCAGTAGACGGTCCGTTGGCATGTCATTTAAGTGCTCAAGAGTTTCGAGTAAAGATTGCTTGAGTCTTTTAGACATCCCTTCGTGATCACGATGAGCACCGCCAATAGGTTCGTCAATGATTTGATCAATTAAGCCCAGCTCTTTCAAGCGCATTGAGGTAATTCCCATTGCTTCAGCAGCTTCAGAGGCTTTCTCAGCACTCTTCCACAAAATGGTGGCACAACCTTCAGGTGAAATAACGGAGTAAGTGCTGTATTGCAATAAGTTTACTCTATCACCAACGCCTATCGCTAACGCACCACCAGAACCACCTTCACCAATGACCGTACAAATAATAGGCACTTTCAACTCTGCCATTTCGATGAGGTTCCGTGCAATTGCTTCACTTTGGCCTCGTTCTTCAGCACCCACACCAGGATAGGCTCCAGGTGTATCAATAAAAGTCAAAATGGGCAATTTGAAACGCTCAGCCAATTTCATGAGGCGTAAAGCTTTACGATAACCTTCAGGACGAGGCATGCCAAAGTTACGTTTTACCTTTTCAGCGGTATCACGCCCTTTTTGTTGACCAATCACCATGACAGGAATACCTTCAAGACGGGCCAGACCAGCAACAATGGGCGCATCATCCGCATAAGCACGATCACCATGAAGCTCTTCAAAATCAGTAAACATGTGCTTGATGTAGTCCAGAGTATAAGGACGCATTGGATGACGAGCGAGCTGAGAGATCTGCCAGGGCGATAAATCTTTGAAAATAGATTCTGTCAGTGACTTACTTTTTTCCTGTAACGTAGAAATCTCTTCAGATAAATTCAGCTCAGTATCATTACCGACATAACGCAACTCTTCAATCTTTGCTTCAAGTTCCGCAATCGGTTGTTCAAAATCGAGAAAATTTGGATTCATTTTATAATTCTTATCTTTTAGTTCACTTGAGTCTTATGGCTTCAGTTTTTAAAATCAGGGAAAGCTTGCTCAAGACTGAATAATAAAGTCGTTCTCATTCCATTAGGAATAACTATATTAGTTGACATTAATCTTTAAGTATAACACTTTAGAAGAGCAATGTTGAATTTTAAACGTTGAATTTTGAATTAAAATCAGTAGAATAATGGAGCACATTAAATAATTATAAGACTCAATACCGAGTAGCGGGCAAACTTTCCTAAGGAAATATACAGCAAAGCTTTAAGCCAGTGTATTTTCACAAGGCCTGCGACCAAACATAATGGATCACCAATAATAGGCAAAAAGCTGAAGAAAAGAACAGGAGAACCGTATTTTTTCAACCAGTTTTCAGCTTTGAAATGCCATTTTTTTTCTACTTCTTTACCTTTGCACTCTTTGTTTTTCACTAAGCCCTTACGGATCAGAATGCCTAAAACCCAGTTACTCATCCCCCCCAGAGAATTACCTGTTCCAACAATCACTATGAGTAAAGCTGTATCCCAAGCCTGTTGCGCCAACATGAACAAAAAAAGGGTTTCTGAACTACCAGGTAAAAGTGTTGCGGAGGTAAAACCGCTGGCAAATAAGGCGAATAGTGCTAATACAGAGTCACTCATATTGTCGAATCATTAACGATATTTGATTTCACTTTGACCCTGAGTCAAATTATCAATACGGCTTAATAATTCCTTTGTCAGTCGAACCTTCCATTCATTGGATAAGCGTATCGAGGTAGTTGCCTTATCTCCTGTATAATTATAAACAACAGGACATTTACCACCTTCCCTAAAAGGCATCAAAACTTCTTTGAAGTGGTTGATGAATGCTTCATCCACCTGCTCATGATTAATATTAATGGATAAACGTCGGGCATAATGATTTCTGGCAGAGTCTAAATCATAAATCATGTCGACGGTTATCCTTGCATTACCTGAATATCGATCCAGTCCCAGTTCACCTGAGATGACAATGACAGAGTCTTTGACCAGAATATCCTGATACAGGGCATATTTATCTGCAAATAAAGCAACTTCTTGCCGACCACTGCGATCATCAATGGTGATAAAAGCCATTTTATCACCCCGTTTGGTCATCATCGTTCGCATCGCAATGATCAATCCTGTAATCACGATATTTTGGTTCTTTTCAGGATTGAGTTCCATGATCTTATGGGTAGTAAAATTCCGTAATTCTCCCAGATATTGTTCAATTGGATGGCCAGTCAGATAGAGTCCTAATGTATCTTTTTCAAAGCGAAGACGCTCATCTTCTGGCCACTCGTCTAATTGCTCAAAAGAGCTGGATGCATCATTTGAGGTGCTATCTAAAGCACCTGTATCAAAGAAATCACCGCCAAAGAGATCATCCTGACCAACCGCCTGAGCCTTTGAAAATTGATCAGCGGCTTTAGTTGCTTCAGGAATGGCATTAAACAATGTCGCTCTGGTCAAAGCAAAAGTGTCCATTGCACCCGCTTTGGCCAATGTTTCCATGACCCGCTTATTACACTTTCTCAAATCAACCCGATTACAGAAATCCTGAAAGTCCTTGTATTCTCCTCCCGAGACACGTGCATCAACAATGCTTTCAATCGCACCTTCACCAACCCCTTTTATGGCTCCCAGACCATAAACAACCTCATCTTCCTCACTCACCGTAAATTTATATTCAGAAAGATTAACGTTAGGTGCAACAACCTTTATCTTTGAATCTCGACACTCTTCAATAACAACAACGACTTTTTCAGTGTTATCCATATCGGCAGATAAAACCGCGGCCATAAATGGTTCAACATAATGAGTTTTCAACCACAAGGTTTGATAAGAAACCAACGCATAAGCTGCAGAGTGCGATTTATTGAAACCATAGGCCGCAAATTTTTCCATCTGGTCAAAAATATGGGTTGCAATGGCTTTATCAACACCATTTGCAACTGAACCGTCTTCAAAAATAGAACGCTGTTCAGCCATCACTTCAGGCTTTTTCTTACCCATTGCACGACGCAATAAATCCGCCCCTCCAAGAGTATAGCCTGCAAGCACCTGGGAAATTTGCATCACCTGTTCCTGATACAAAATAGTGCCGTAAGTGGGTTGTAAAATGGGTTCCAGAGATGGATGTGGATATTCCACTTTTTGTCGACCGTGCTTTCGGTCAATGAAATCATCCACCATACCTGATTGCAGAGGTCCAGGCCTAAAGAGTGCCACTAAAGCGACAATATCTTCAAAACAGTCTGGTTGCAGACGCTTTATGAGATCTTTCATACCTCTGGATTCAAGCTGAAAAACAGCGGTCGTGTTACTGGCTTTGAGTGTTTTAAATGAGTCTCTATCTTCTAAGTCAATTGCGGTAATATCAACTTCCGCTTCACCTAATTTTTTCTTTCGGGTATTAATAATTTTCAATGCCCAGTCGACAACGGTTAAGGTTTTTAACCCCAGGAAGTCAAATTTGACCAAACCGACTGTTTCAACATCATTTTTATCATATTGGGTGACAATGCTTTGTGAGTCTTCTTCACAATAAACAGGAGAAAAGTCATTAATATCACTGGGAGAAATAACCACCCCTCCAGCATGTTTACCTACATTTTTAGTGATTCCCTCCAAAGCAAGAGCCATGTCAAGCAAGTCATGAACCGCCTCATCTTCTTCATATCGACGTTGTAATTCTTCTTCCTGTTCCATAGCCTGAGAAATAGTAATACCAATATCCATAGGGATAAGCTTGGCAATAGAATCAACAAAACCGTAGCCCTGACCTTGTACTCGCCCAACATCCCGAATAGCAGCTTTTGCAGCCATAGATCCAAAGGTAATAATTTGAGACACTCGATCTCGACCATAGGTTTCTGCGACATATTGAATGACTTTTTCACGACCATCCATACAGAAATCAATATCGAAATCGGGCATGGAAACACGTTCTGGATTCAAGAAACGCTCAAACAGTAGATCGTATTCAAGTGGATCCAGGTCAGTAATCGTCATTGCATAAGCGACTAAAGAACCTGCACCTGAACCACGACCTGGCCCCACAGGCACATTATTTTCTTTTGACCACTGAATAAAGTCGGCAACAATCAGAAAATAACCAGGAAATCCCATTTGAGTGATAACACCCAATTCAATATCTAATCGTTCACGATATTCTTTTATTTTCTCCTGATATTCTTCTTTATCTTCAGAAAATTCTTCCCCAAATAATTGTGGAAAACGTTTATTTAAACCGTCATGAGAAAGTTGACAAAAATATTCATCAATACTGAGACCTTCTGGAATTGGGAAATTGGGTAGAAAGTTTTCCCCTAAATGCAAAGTCACATTACAACGTTTGGCAATTTCAAAACTGTTTTTTATTGCTTCAGGAATGTCTTCAAATAAGGCATTCATTTCCTCACTTGATTTAAAGTATTGCTCCTCTGAATAATCTTGTGGCCGTCTTTTATCCGCCAGAACGCGTCCTTGATTCACACAGACACGAGCATCATGAGCAGGAAAATCATCTTTCTTTAAAAAACGAACAGCATTGGTTGCAACCACGGGTATATTAAATTTCTCAGATAGTGCAACAGCATGGTGTAAAAAAACCTCATCCCCCACACGAAAAGTGCGTTGTAACTCAAGATATAAACAGTCAGGAAATGTTTTTTGATAATACTCTAAGCACTGTTCAGCATCAGGAATTTTGTCTTCAAGCAATAATGAACCCACATCACTTTGCTTACCTAAAAGAGCAATCAAACCTGATGAATTTTCATTGAGCCAGCTGCGTTCAATCATGGCTCTACCAAGGTGTTGTCCTTGCAGGTAACTCAGACTGATCAATCGCTTAAGATTCAAATAACCCTCATTATCCTTGCATAAGATCAATAGTCGAAAAGGTTTATCAGGTTCACCCTCATTTTTTAGCCAGAGATCAGCGCCCAGTACGGGCTTAATACCAGCACCAAGGCAGGCCTGATATAATTTAACCAAAGCATATAGGTTACTTTGATCAGTAATTGCAATCGCAGGCATCTCTTCATTTTGAATGGCTTTTACGAGCGGTTTAAGACGCACAATACCATCAACTAATGAAAATTCAGTGTGTAGATTTAAGTGAATAAATTGATTCGACATAGTATGAACAGCCATATGAATGGCCAAGACCCCGCTTTAACACATACTGTGAGTATGCTTGTATTTTTCTATAATTGATTCAGAATTTTCTGTACAGGCTTATAACTTTTTCGATGAATTGGGGTGACACCTAATTTCTGCAATGCTTCCATATGCACTTTAGTAGGATAGCCTTTATGCTTGGCAAAGCCATAACCAGGATACGTTTCATCCATAATAATCATCTCAGTATCTCGTGCTACTTTAGCAATAATGGACGCAGCGCTGATAGCTGCAACTCGTGAATCACCTTTAATAACCGCTTCACAGGGCAATGAAAGTTCTGGACAGAATTTACCATCCACTAGCACTTTATCGGGTTTTATGGTCAACCCTTCAACAGCTCGTTTCATGGCTAATAAGGTGGCATGAAAAATATTAAGCTCATCAATTTCTTCATGTTCCGCTCTGGCAATACAATAACAAAGCGCTTTCTTTTTTATTTCAACAGCCAGTATTTCACGTTTCTTTTCTGTTAATTTTTTAGAATCATCCAGTCCTTCAATGGGATTTTGTGGATCTAAAATAACCGCAGCAGTCACAACCGCACCCGCCAAAGGACCACGTCCGACTTCATCAACACCCGCGATATTGCCAGTTAAGTTAAGGTATAAAGGATCAAAGCTCATATAAAGTTCAATTTCATTTTTAGAGGTAAAGAATTTAAGAAATACTAGGAAAGTGTTCCATGTTCTTTTAAATAATCAATCACGGCCAGTGCTGCAGTTTGATCCGCATTCTGACGTAATAAAATATGAATATCATCAAAAACTTCTAATTTATCACGCCATAACTCATCCGATAAAAGGTTCAGTAGTTTGGGTGATAAGACATCAGAGCAAACATCATTTTGGGTAATTTCCTCGACCAGACATTCACCCGCTAACAGGTTAGGCAAGGAATAATAAGGCACTTGTAATAAACGTTTGGCAATCCAATAAGTCACAGGTGCCAGTTTATAAGCCACTATCATTGGTTTTTTGAGCAATAATGCTTCCAACGCAGCAGTACCAGAAGCGAGTAGCACAGCATTCGATGCAGCCATAACATCTCTTGAATGACCATCAAATAAAATGAATTTAGAACGGCTAATCGGATCTTTTACAGTCTGAAGATTGAGCTCCTGCTCAAAAAATTGGTGCGTTTTATCATTCACAAAGGGTATTGCAAATAATAAATCAGGTTGCTGCTTAAGACTTACCAGTAGTGTTTCAATAAAAGGCTTTGCCAATCGCGTCACTTCGGACATTCGGCTTCCTGGCAAAACCGCAATGACTGACTGCTCAGAATCTACTTTTAGATTAATTTTTTCTCTTGCATCATTGATATCAATATTTAAATCAATTTCATCGGCCAATGTATGACCTACATATTTAACTGAAATATTATGATTTTCATAAAACCGAGCTTCAAAAGGAAACAAAGTTAAAATTAAATCAACAGCACGCGAAATTTTACCAAGTCGATATTGTCGCCAGGCCCACACAGAAGGACTGACATAATGTATTGTACCAATACCTGCGCCCTTTAATGTGCTCTCCACAACCAAATTAAAATCAGGTGCATCAATACCAATAAAAACATCAGGGGGATTTTTAAGGAAATGCCCAATAAGCTCTTTACGAATGGCTGATAAGTCACGGTAATGAGCCAGAACTTCAACAAGGCCCATCACAGAAAGTTTTTCCGCTGGGTAAAGAGCTTTACACCCAGCCTCTATCATTAAAGGGCCTGCAATACCTTCAAATTGAGCATCAGGATATTGCTCTAATAGTGCACGCATCAATCCTGCAGCCAGAATATCGCCAGAGGCTTCTCCTGCGATAATGCCAATACGCATCAGCGAATAATTCCACGATTGACATGATTATTAAAAAAATCAATCATACGAGACAAATCATCACAGTTTGTAGCCAGTTCATTAATTTCTGTAATAGCATCATCTAATGTTAAGTTAGAACGATACAATGCTTTATAGGCAGACCGTATCGATTTTATCGACTCTTTCGAAAAGCCATGACGCTTTAAGCCTTCAACATTTAACCCATGTGGTTTAGCCATGTGCCCTGAAACCATGACATAGGGAGGAACATCTTTAGAAATCACACTATTCATCGCAGTAAAGCAAAATTCACCAATGCTGCAAAATTGATGAATAAGGGAAAAACCACCTAAAATAGCATGACTGTGAATATTGACATGACCAGCAAGCGCTACATTATTGGCCAGAATAATATCATCAGCCAGAATACAATCATGAGCAACATGAACATAGGCCATTATAAGGTTATCACTACCAATAGTCGTCGCCCCTCTATCTTGAACCGTGCCACGATTTAAAGTGGTGAACTCTCGAATAACATTTCTATCACCGATTTCAAGTGTTGTATCTTCACCATTATATTTTTTATCTTGAGGTGCTTCACCAATTGAGCCAAATTGAAAAAAAGTATTATCTTTACCAATGTGACTAGGGCCATTTATGACTACATGCGAACCAATTTTATTACCAGTATCAATAGTTACTTTTTTTCCAATAACCGAATAAGCACCTACTTCCACATCGTCAGCGAGTTCAGCAGAAGGATCAATTATGGCAGTAGGATGAATTAAATTCATTTTAGATATCACTTTTCAGTCGTTTTTCAAAAAATGGCTTCTAGGCATCTCTCTCAGCACACATCAATTCTGCCGAAGCAACCAGTTGCCCATCAACAGTAGCGACAGCATTAAATTTCCAGACACCACGCATATTTTTAATCACTTCAACTTTGAGCATTAATTGCTCACCTGGGTTGACTGGACGCTTAAAGCGGGCTTTATCAATACCAACTAAATAATACAACGACTCACTATTGGGTTTAGTGTCTGTTGATTTATAAGCAAGAATGCCTGTTGCCTGAGCCAAAGCCTCAATCACAAGCACACCAGGCAGTATTGGTTTTTGTGGAAAGTGACCTGTAAACTGAGGCTCATTATAAGTCACATTTTTAAGTGCTAATAACGATTTCCCAGGTTCAAAATCAATCACCTTATCCACTAACAAGAACGGGTAACGATGAGGAAGATGCTCTAAAACATCATGGATATCCATTGAATTAAGTTGATTTTCCATTGTATTCTTCTTTTTTAAAACTTAAATATATAAATTGAGCAGTGCTGATCCATCAAAGCCGACACTTACACCTTAACTTTTTCTAACTCTTTTTTTCTAATGCCGTCAGACGTCGAGCCATTTTGTCCAATTGTTTAAAACGAATAAAATTTTTGTGCCACTGAGCATTTTCTTGTAAAGGCGTACCAGAAGAGTAAACACCTGACTCATTAATAGACTTGGTCACTAATGATGTGGCAGTAATATGCACATGATCAGCAATGGTCAAATGACCTAAAATGCCTGAACCGCCACCTATTGCGCAGTGCTTTCCAATTGTTGAACTACCCGCGATGCCAACACATCCAGCAATTGCAGTATTTTCACCAATTCGAACATTATGAGCAATTTGAATCAGGTTATCCAGTTTAACACCATTTTCAATCACTGTATCTTCAATTGCACCTCGGTCAATAGTCGTATTGGCCCCCACTTCAACATTGTCACCAATAATCACAGTGCCCAATTGAGGCACTTTAAACCACTGCCCTTTATCATTCGCAATACCAAATCCATCACTGCCAATCACAGCCCCTGAATGGATAATCGTGTTTTCACCAATCATCACATTAGAATAAATAGAAGCATTTGGATAAATGATCGTGCCATTCGCTATGTTAACATTATCACCAATCACACAACCCGCAGACAGTCTCACATTATTGCCAATTTTTGTCCCCTCACCAATTACAACATGTGCTTCAATATTGGTATTTTTACCAATAGTCACATTAGCTGCAATAATTGCACTGGAGGCAATTTGAATTTTATTTTGCTCATCTTTGGTGAGCCAGGTTGCTATCTTAGCATAGGCTAAATAGGGATCATCAGAAAGAATAGCATTGGTTGGGCAACTGTCCACATCATCAGGATGTAAAATAACAATAGACGCTTGAGTTGTCAGTAAAAATTTATGATATTTACGATTGGTAAAAAAGCTGAGTTCAGACTGTTTGGCAAGTTCAAGTGTAGCAATACCTGAAATAATGACGTCAGTGTCACCATGAACAGTTGCGCCAACAATTTCAGCCAGCTCTTTTATGCTGGCCTTTCGTGTAGAAATAGACATATTCTATATTTTATTCTCTCACAAGACAGAAAGGGTTTTGCTGGCTGGTGGCTTATTAAATAGCAATAGCACGATAGGAGCGAACGAGAGCCAATGACTCAATTAAACAGTCGTTATTTTCCTGAGCGGTACTGCTTTTTCAATTGCGCTAGAATTTTATCAGTAATATCAATTTGATCACTAACATAAATAACACCATCACTAATAATTAAGTCATATTTTTCTTTTTTAGCGATTGTTTGAATGGCTTTAAGCACCGATTTTTGTAACTTGACCAGCTCTTCATTTTGACGAATACTTAAGTCTTCTTTAAATTCAGCTTTGTCTCTCTCTAAGTCTCTTTTTAATAAAGTAATTTTTCTCTTTAATTTATTAAGTTCAGCGGTTGATAAAATGGCCGCATCTTTTTGCAATTTAGTTGCATTTTTCTGTATTTGGCTTTGTAAGTTAACAAGAGACTTATCCTTCTTAGCAAATTCTTTTTGTAATTTACTACGGGCAGACTCTGCCTGAGGTGCTTTTTGTAATAGTTTTGCCTGATTAACAAATGCTATCTTTTGTCCTGCAAAACTAAATGAAACAGTAAAAAGCAGTGCGATTAAAACAAATAACCGTGAATATGTTGTCATTTTTTTCTCCCTGAAAATTTTATAGTTATTTCATAGCCTACATTAAAAAGAAGTTAACATAAGCCTCAATATAGCAATAATATATTCTATATTGTTATTATTGTTTGATTTAGCATATCTTGTTCTATTCCAAGTTAAGCAAACTTAAACGCGAAACAGTCTAAAAGCTTTGCCCAAATGAAAATTGAAACACTTCTGTGTCGTCACCATCTTTTTCGTTTAATGGTGCAGCAATACTCACTCTGAGCAAACCAAAAGGGCTTAGCCATGCACCTGCAATGCCTGTGGTGTAACGCAATTCGCCCACATCAAAATCCCCCGCTTCTTCAAAAACATTACCCACATCAACAAAACCACTTAAGCGATAGGCAGAAGAATCATTAACAAAGGGCACGGGTAAAATAACTTCAGCATTACCAATAACTTTTAACTGCCCACCAAGTGGATCATCTGTAGGTGTCCGTTGATTTCCTGTAAGTGGGTTAATACCACCCTTATCTCTTGGGCCCAGAGTATTGGATTCATAACCTCGTACATCACGCATACCGCCCGCATAGTATTTTTCAAAAGGTGGGAACTCATCGCCACCCAAGGCACCAGCATAACCAATATTACCTTTGAGCATTAAAGAAGTTGTTCTGCTCAAAGGAAAAAAGCGTTGCTGCACATAATTAATGTGATAAAACGACAAATCACTACCCGGCAACGCTATATCACCAGACAAGCGTTGTAATGCGCCTCTGGTTGGGAAAATAGACTTATTTCGACTGTCATGTGACCAGTTAGCAGAAAACCTTATGGTATTAAAATCATCACCTTCTTTGGCAACAAATTCAAGAATATCATAGGAAGTATCGGTCAGATCACTTGGTAAATCAATATGAGTATTCTCAAAATCTAAACCGAAGCCAATTCTGTCAAACTCATTGATTGGGACACCAAATCCTACACCCACACTGATATTGTCAGTCGCATAATTTGACAAATTTTCTTCTTCTAAGTCCGTTTCACGCCAACTTGCACGAAATGTCCGACTAATACCATCATCAGAGAAATAGGGGTCTGTGACACTAAAACTGTATAAAGTATTGGCGTCGCTGGTATTCATTGCAACCGCATAACGATTACCTGTGCCTAAAAAGTTATCCTGAGAAACACTGAAGTTAAAGATAATGCCCTGTGATTGAGAAAAACCAGCACCCGCATTAATACTACCAGTTGATTGCTCTTCAACCGTATAGACAACATCAACCAGATCAGGGGAGCCTGGCACTGCTGGTGTCTCAACACTGACTTCTTTAAAGAAGCCCAATCTTTGTAAACGAGCTCTGGAACGTTCAACATCGCTTGTTGATATCCAGGAATTTTCAAATTGGCGAATTTCTCGACGAATCACTTCATCCGCAGTATTGCTATTACCAACCACATTCACCCGGCGAACATAAACTCGATTACCTGGGTCAACAAAAAAGGTGATTGCCACTTCTTTCGTTTCATCATTCACCTGAGGAATGGGGTTTACATTCGAAAATGCGTATCCCGCTTTACCCAGTAAATCAACAATGGATTCACTGGTTTCAGTAATATTTTTCCTTGAAAAGAACTGACCTTTCTGAATTTTAACGACAGGAAAGATTTCTTTAGGCTCAATAATTAAATCACCAGCAAGTTTTACTTCATTAATGGTGTATTTATCGCCTTCTATCAAATTGATAGTAATATAGATGTCTTTTTTATCAGGAGTAATAGTCACCTGAGTCGATTCTATTTTAAAATTAATATATCCTCGATTGAGGTAGTACGAGCGGAGCGTTTCCAGATCTCCCGCCAGTTTTTGCTTGGAGTATTGGTCTGTCTTGGTATAAAAAGAAAAAAGGGTCGGTGTCGTTAATTCCAATTCGTCTAACAGTGTTTCTGTATCAAATACTTTATTACCAACAATGTTAATTTGGTGAATGGTCGTTACTCGGCCTTCAGAAACTTCAATTTTGATACCCACTCGGTTACGCTCCAGTGGAGTAACCTTAGTATCAAGACGCACAGCATACTTACCTCTGGCATAATATTGGCGCTTTAATTCCTCAACCACACGCTGTAATACCGACTTATCATAAACGCGTCCTTCAGCAAAACCAATTTGCTTAAGTGACTTAGATAATTCCTCTGAATCAATGTCCTTATTACCTTCAAATTCAATATCAGCAATTGCGGGACGTTCAATCACAAAAACAATAAGTGAATCGCCCTCCTTTTCAAGTCGGACATCTTTAAAAAAACCCGTTTTATA
The DNA here is from genome assembly GCA_016744395.1 of Gammaproteobacteria bacterium. Taxonomy (GTDB): domain Bacteria; phylum Pseudomonadota; class Gammaproteobacteria; order GRL18; family GRL18; genus GRL18. The sequence continues at coordinate 45,011 of JADGEK010000032.1, forward strand.
CAATTCTCGAATCGATTTGGAAACGGCATGGGCATCAACCGTATCCCCTACCTTCAAGGGAAGATAGTTAAAAACAGTACCTGCTGAAATTCTTTGCAGGCCTTCTACTTTAATATCACCAACAATAAATGAGCCTGCAGATAACGCTACTTGACTAACAAAAATTGAACCTATAAAAAAAACAAAAGATAAAACAGCACGTCTCATTAAGTGAGTTCCAGTCATAATAATATATACATTACTTGCACAATTGCTCTATAACAAAATTGAGAAATAGGACAACAAATAAAATCCATTAAATTAGTTTAAAACAAAAATAAACTCTGTCACCGTCCCTATGAACAGAAAATCACAAACAGAGGATATTGAATTCATCCGCTCAGGCGTATTCTAACAGCCTGAACTTATTCTAACAAACCACCTTAAATTATACAGCTTTGGCTTATTCTAAAAGTCGAGTAAAGTCATTATACAGAGCAATACTCATTAACATCACCAGCAATGTCACCCCAATTTTCAACCCTATTTCCTGCACCGTATCAGATACTGGTGAGCCTTTGACCATTTCAACCAGATAGAAAAGTAAGTGCCCGCCATCAAGCATAGGAATTGGCAATAAATTAATCACTCCCAGGCTCAAACTGACAATTGCTAAGAAACGCAAAAAACTTTCAATTCCTCTTTTTGCGGACTGCCCTGCCACCTCTGCAATCGTAATAGGACCGCTTATATTTTTGATAGAGGCTTCGCCGATGACTATTCTACCTAACATTTTTAATGTTAGCACTGATAAATCCCAAGTTTTTTCAAATCCTTTTGGGATGGCAGCAAAAATACCATACTGATGTATGGCATACATGGATTTAGGCAGTGGACTCACCGATTCAGGTCTGACACCAATGCGACCTATCGTTTGACTTCCCTTCTTTGCTGAACCGATTGTTGTCGATAAGAGCTGGTGTTGCCCGTCCCTTAAAACTTCAATTTCTACGGTATGCCCAGGTCTTTTAATCACTGAGGCAACTAATTCTCTCCAGTGGTTGATTACCCGCCCATCAATCGCAGTAATTTGATCACCCGTTTTTATTCCTGCTTTTTGAGCAGGAGAATCAGGAGTCACTTCGCTGATAATAACATCTTCTACTGGCAGTTCGAGACTTAAACCAATAATGTCATGGAGACTGGTCGGTTCCACTGATTTATCAACTTTGTCAAACCTAAAGACAATGTCACGTTGATCAGACAATTTCAAAGTAGCTGTTTTTCGATCAAGAAATGCCTCAAGCAGCTCTTCATAAACAGCGCTTAAAGTAGGAGTCTCATCACCGTCAACAGAAACAATCTGATCACCGCTCCTTAAACCCGACTGATAGGCAATTGAAGAGGATTCCAAGTTCCCCATAATAGGCTTAACACCCTGTACACCAATGACAAACATAAGCCAGAATGCAAAAATAGCAAAAATAAAATTAACGAAGGGTCCAGCAAAAACAATAGCAAAACGAGAATAGACTGACTGGCGGTTAAAAGCACGATGTAACTCATCTTCAGCAACATCCCCTTCTCTCTCATCCAGCATTTTTACGTAACCACCAAGCGGAATACTGGCAAGAACAAATTCTGTGTTGTCTTTTTTCCCGTTAAAACGGTATATAGGTGTGCCAAAACCAATAGAAAACCGTAAAACTTTGACGTTGAGCTTACGAGCAACCCAAAAGTGACCGTATTCATGAATTGCCACTAACAAGGCAATAGTAAAAATAAACGCAGGTAAAATAATTAACAGATTATCCATGAACTGACACTGATTCCCAATAATAATTTATAACAATATTTGTCTTTAGTTGACACATAAGCCTTTAGCGACTTGCCTGGCTTGAGAATCAGCCGCAATGATAACCTCTAGCGAAGCAGCTGTTTCAAAATCAACCTCTTGTAAAGTTTGCTCAACAATTTCGGCAATTTGAGTAAATGCAATTTGCTCATTTAAAAAAGAGTCGACAGCCACTTCATTCGCTGCATTCAATATTGCAGGCGCAGTACCACCTGCTCTTAAGGCATCATAGGCTAATCTAAGGCAAACAAAACGATCAAAATCCGGCTTTTCAAAGTTGAGCTGTGCGACTTTAAAGATATCTAACTGCTCAACACCTGAAGCCATTCTCTCTGGCCATGCCATAGCATGCGCAATGGGTGTTCGCATATCAGGATTACCTAACTGCGCTAAAACAGAACCATCACTATACGATACCATTGAGTGAATAACACTTTGTGGATGAATAACCACCTGAATATCAGCAGCAGAAGCATTAAAAAGCCAGCTTGCTTCAATCACTTCCAAACCTTTATTCATCATAGTTGCGGAATCGACAGATATTTTTCGACCCATTTCCCAGGTAGGGTGTGCACAGGCTTGTTCAGGAGTCACATGCGACAATTCATTATTTGTTTTATTTAAAAATGGGCCGCCTGATGCCGTCAAAAGGATTTTCTCAACGCCTGATGATTGTAAAATATCCTGCTCATCTATTTTTGTACCAGTGCGTGTCAATTTTTCAGGCATTGATTGAAAAATGGCATTGTGCTCACTGTCAATAGGCAATAAAGTAGCACC
>JADGEK010000126.1 GCA_016744395.1 Gammaproteobacteria bacterium
AAATGTAGTATCTTTGTTCTTGTGTCAATTGTTTGTAAGTTCTCATAAGTCGCTTTACTCTTGCAGGAGAAAATGGCTGAGTTTACAATCAGTTGGCCATTTTTTCTAGCAATTTATTGCTGTACTTATGATTATTTCAGTTGCGCCGTCAGGTGCGTCGCTGGCTCATGATATTCCTGAAGTGACCATCACTGCGCTCGGCCACTTCAGGAATATCATGAGCCAGCGATAAACCAGCAAATATTATAAATACAACTAAGTTAAGTTGCACTTATGAGTTGAATCTAAGATGTAAAATTAAGTCCTTCATTAAAAAAAGCATGGGTTTTTAATTTCTCACTGCTTGCTATGGGGATTAATATTCCTTAGAAACACTTATTGTGCTTACAGGCCAATTTCTTAGAGCTACCATTATATAAATTTATTTCCTTACGGTCTATCCCATTACAGTCTATTGCTTTCAGGTGGCTCGGCTCCGCTTTCATAGGCATTGGTATCGCACTTAGAATGGCAGCTTTGCAAACCTGTTCTTTCGATCCTGACGGTCTTTTTCTGTAATTTCATATTGTTATACCCAAGTAGAGTATTAAAAATAGTCAATTAATGCAGAGAAACTGTAAAAATGAAAAAAATCTATTACAATTTAAATATAAAAGCATTTTTTGCATAAATATAAGCCGAACTTACTATCACCGTACTAATACATTTTTAAAAAATGTGATGAATTTCACAATATAACCTGTTCGCCCTGATTTTTCAGTGCTAGGCTTATGTAGTATATCGTCAGTTTTTTATTAAACAGAAATAATTTTTGATTCTGTTTTTTTATTTCTTGATCTCAGGTACCCAGAATTATGACTCTATCAAAAATAATTTTTTTGTTGTTCTGTTTTTTTATAACACTCTCGGCCTATGCCGATGAGGAAGGCTTTCCAGGTAGAGCTAAATATCCTGATGTACCTTATATTTCTATCAGTGATTTTTATACAGGATATCAAAATAATGACTATGTTATTGTTGATGCAAGGAGTAAATTTGAATTTAATGTGATACATATTAAAGGGGCTGTGAATATACCTGTAAACTCAGATGATTTTTTTACTGAAATCAATAAACTTGCCCAGAAAACGGATAATACTATTGTCTTTTACTGCAATGGCAGACGTTGCATGAAATCATTCAAAGCAGCAGTAAAATCTAAGCTGTCAAATATTTTTGTTTTTGATGCAGGCGTGTTTGAGTGGGCCAATGAATATCCTAAAAAGTCCGTATTGATGGGGGAGTCACCACTTCACCTGGATAAATTAATTTCGAGCAGCAAACTTAAAGAGCATTCTATTTCACTTGGTGAATTTGAGAACTTAATTCTTGAATCGGTACTTATTGATATTCGTGACTTAAAAGAACGTAGAGGGAATGGACTATTTCTTTTAGCAGATAAATCAGCTCCTCTTGATAATACAAGAAAACTTGATCGCTATCTCAATCGAGCTATTAAAGAAAATAAAACTCTTTTGGCCTATGATAATGCAGGCAAACAAATCAGGTGGTTACAATATTATCTTGAACAAAAAGGGATTAAAAAATATTATTTTATGGCGGGTGGTGCTAAATACTATAGCTATAGTGAATCCAATTAGATGTCTAAAGTAATATTAAAAAATACAATTAACAGGCCGCTCATAAAATGAAAATTTTAAAATATTAAACTTTCTGGATAAATTCCATCAATATGGGTTAGAACAAGAATTGAAATCTTGCAGGTTAAAGATTGATGATGAATAAACTGGTATCTATTAGTTGAGGCGTTATTTATGGGTGCTGGAGTAATCCCTTTTTCTGCGTATGATGATACTGTTTATTTCTTATTTCAGAAAACATTTCGTAGCCGTAAAAAGGGGTATTTAATAGACTTTGGTGGTGGTATTAATGAAGGGGAATCATATGAGCAAGCAGCGATTAGAGAATTTGTAGAAGAAACTGAAACCCTTTTTTTGTGTGAGAATGATGATGAGGTACAAATAGCCCAAAAGACACCATCACGCATAGCTCACCAAATCTCCATAATGAACGATTTATTTGATAAAACCTTAAAAAAATATCCTAACTGCTGCTGTCGAAGAGAACCTGGTAATAAAATCCCTCCAAAAGACTGGAAAACTTTTTTTATTGAAGTTGAATATCGAGATTTAACACTCATTAACTTAGAGTGGAAAAGTGGGGCAGAAAGTAACATTCGATTCTCTAAAAGAAGAGAGTTGCACTGGATTAGTGGTAATGATTTATTGCTCATATACAATAATAACCCCAAAAAGTTATGGAAAAGAGTACGCCAACTTGAAAATGCTACTAAGGTAATTCAGGAAATTATTGAAAAATCTAATCAAAAAATTGAATAAAAAATTTATTTGATGTTCATTTTTTTCCACGGAGCATAATTATTGAAATTACACATTAATAGTGATGCCATGAGATTTATAATAATCAGTAAGCCAGTAAATATTTCTACTCTCATTATTTATTGTACAAATTAATATTTCATCGTTAGAACTCCTCATTTTTTAAAGCGACATTTATAAGATATTTTTCAGGATATGATGGATTTGTGTACACCTAATATATTAGCTATTTTACTTTGTGTTATTTTTTCTTTATTTAATATGTAAATCTGGTATTGTTGAGTTTGAGTAAGCCACGATAAGCCTACTTTCTAATCCTAAATAAAGTTGCACCTGTGACTTGAAACCGCGAAATAATATTAAGTTAGACTTATTATGAACACAGTTAATGTGACAAGAAAAGCCTTGATCCCAGATCCTGTACGGATCAGTCGATATAGTAAAGCACCTGAACTTGGACCAGAAATTTTATTTTTTAGTGGTGGTAGTGCGTTGCATGAATTGAGCCAACATTTAAAAAATTATACGCATAACTCAATACATCTTGTGACGCCGTTTGATTCTGGAGGCAGTTCTGCTAAATTGCGTCATGCGTTTTCTATGCCTGCAATTGGTGACTTACGCAGTCGAATGATGGCTTTGGCTGATGAAACAATCACAGGACATCCTGAAGTCTATCGCTTGTTTACCTATCGTTTGCCAGCACAAAAATCTCAAAAAGCTTTAAAAAAACAACTTATGGATATGGTTGATGGCAGCGAGCCGTTGATACAAGCTATTCCTAATCCAATGCGTCGTTTAATACGTAATATGTTAGACTTTTTTGTGCGAGAAGTGAGTGATGAATTTGATTTGAGAGGTGCGAGTATTGGTAATCTTGTCATTGCTGGCGGCTATTTGAATAATCACAGACATTTAGATCCTGTTATTTTTCTTTTTTCAAAGTTAGTCAGCGTACAAGGTACTGTTCGTGCGGTTGTTAATGATGATCTTCATCTTTCTGCAAAACTTTCATCAGGTAAAATTGTAACAGGACAACATAGAATGACGGGTAAAGAAATTGAGCCCATTTACTCTAAAATTGTACAATTGATGCTTTCTTCTCATCCTGATAAGTATGTTCCCGCGAAAGCCATTCTACGTAAGAAAAATAGAAAATTGATTAAAAATGTGGATTTAATTTGTTTTCCTCCAGGTAGCTTTTATTCGAGTTTGGTTGCTAATTTATTGCCCGAGGGAGTTGCTGATGCTATTGTGAGTAATGCAAACCCCAAAGTATTTATACCTAATCTTGGTAATGATCCTGAGCAGTTTGATATGACACTTAATGAAAGCGTTGATGTTTTGTTACATGTAATGAAACAAGCCCTTACAGACAAGTCAGCGGGGGTTCTACTGGATTTTATTCTATATGACAGTAAAAATGGCAGCTATGAATGTTTGGATATAGAATCATTGAGAAAAAAGGGAATAGAAGTCATCGATGTACCCTTAATTTCAGCTGAAAGTGAACCTTATTATGATCCAGAATTACTTTCAAATGCATTGCTGTCTCTGGTGTGAATTTTATTCAGTAAATTTAACTCACGTAATATTTACGCTTCCATTGTTTCAATTTCATTATTATCACTTTGGAACAAGGCGGGGTTTGCGATTTTCATCTACGGCTACATAAGTCAGTGTCGCTTCAGTTACCTTGTGACAATCGTATGTATCACGATTACGCTCTGCGAAAAGTTCTACTTCAACGGTTAATGACGTTCTTCCTACATTTATCACTTTGGCATAACAACTGACCAGGTCACCGACAAAGACTGGCTGATGAAATTGAAATGCATTTACAGCCACTGTGGCAACTCTTCCATGTGCCACACGCACTGCTTCAACTGCGCCAGCAATATCAACCTGTGACATGATCCAGCCACCAAAAATATCACCAGAACCATTGGTATCACGTGGATGTGCCATAATGCGAAGTGATGGTTGTTTGTCAGGTAATTGGTGGCTAGTTGTATCCTGCATATAGTTGCTCCAGCGTGTCTGGCTAATATTTATTAGCTTCTCAGGGTGTGTTTTCAAGTGGCTGTTAATGACCCATTTTCTACAGCCTGTATTTTAAATGATTGTGAATTGTTTTTTATTTTTTGCCTCTATTTATAAAAATTTAGAGGCGACAACTGTCCTGACACAGGGGGTTGCAAAAGGTCATTTACAACAGAAGATTATTTTTTAGACAAAAAAACAATTACTCAGCTAGATTTACATTTTTTCCAGATTTTAACAGTTCAGCTGTTTTTATATCCAGATAATCATAAAAGCTCTTAGGATATTTTTTATGATGGTGCTCGCCCACATATCGAAGAACTTCACTGAAATGAAAACGGAATAAACGACTTTCTATACGCATGATTTCCTTTCCTTGATCAAATAATACAAAACTTGGACGATAGCTAAGGCCCAATTGCTCGGCATATTCTCGCGGTGTTGTTGTTTTTCCATCCATGCCAATCAGTGGTTGAGAAGACATGGCATCAAGACGAATAAAGTTAAATTGCTTTAATATGTCATTTACTTCAGGGTTACTCAGGTGTCCATCATGCAAAAGTGTACAATCTCTGCAGCTCTTATCTTCAAACAGAAGGGCAATAGGGCCATTGCCCAGAGAAGAGAGATCATTGGTTTCACTTAATAAAGGATGGGAACGAAACTGATATTGTGGTGATTTCTTATTATTGATATATTGAGTTAAAGTTGAATTTTTATAGGCTTTCTCATGCACATAATCAAGGACCACTTTAAAATCCTCGACGGAACGATAACCATCGGTTCTGGCCACAATCTTATTATTACTGTCCATAAAAATAATGGTTGGGGTATAAATAACCTTTAATTGTTCTGCCAGTTGTTTTTCTGTTGAAGACGTCTCATCATTGACTACGACTTCTCTATCCCCCTGAATATTCAAGGCAATGACATCAAAGTTTGTTTTGATAAAACTTGTATATGGTGCATTTTTTAGATTTTCTTCATTCATTTTAAAACAATAAGGACAACCATTGAGATGAAGAAATAACATGACGTGTTTATTTGATTCTGAAGCTTCAGCAACATCTTCGGAGATTTCAAGAAAACTTTCTTTAAACCAGGCAGGGTGTTCTGAAATCTTAGTACCTAGAATAATGCCTTGAACCGTTTCTTTGGCATAGAGCTGTGGGGTTGAAAGCATGACAATTAAAACAATCATTGAAATCATTAGACGGAGGCTTTGTTGTGCAGCCAATCTGAAAGTATCACTTTTGTTTTTTTCAATATTAACCATAAAAACTTCTCGATTCATTCTCCACTCCTGTAGCGACCATTGAATTTTTTTAGTATTTCACAGACTTTTATTGGTCACAATACTATAAAATAGAAATTGTGCCAATTAATAGTTTGAAGTATTGTCTGAAATATCAATAATGACCCGTGATAGGGTAGTTTAATAACATCTTTCTACTGAATGCCTGGCTAGGCATCCATTCACTTTGTCATCATCTGGATTTTTTTTTCCGATTCGCCCATGGATCAATATTTTTTCCCGAAGGCTGCTCACCCCACTGTTCGCGCGTAGCTGACTTATTTCTACGCTTTTCGTGTAACCGTTCAGCATCCTCTAAACTCAGTTCTTTAGGATCACCTGGCGCTTGGTCTTCTGGAATAATCCGCTCCCTTGGAGGTAATGAAAACTGCTCAAAAGGTGCTCTAGGTAAGCTTTTATACTCATACAAATAGAAGACTTCAACTTTTTTACGCGCCCAATCCGTTTTCTTTAAAAATTTAACACTGGAATCAATACTTGGATTGGTCTTAAAACAATTGATATTCAAATAGGCAAATAGTATCTCAAAACCATACTGGTCTACTATTTCAATCAACAAGTTTTTCAAACTAACACCGTGTAAGGGGTTGTTCTTGTAATTGATCTCATTGCTCATACTAATGTCATCCCAAAATGAGTAAATAATGATATTGTACCTGTAACAGCATAGATAAAATATAGCACCAAACTTTTCTGTATGGAATGAATATCATTGAATTTTAATTAGCCTACTTTTCCAAGGTTATTACAGAAGGTTATTACAGAAGGTTATTACAGAAGGTTATTACAGGACAGCCATAATTTCATTCCAGTGGACTGGAATAGGACATTAACAGGTTTGGAGTATTAGTTTTAAATACTAATGCTAATGCTTTAAACTTTTTTTAACACTAATATTTTTAGGATGAACACTCTAGTCTTAAACTGCTTACAACTTGAAATACATTCTTAAATTTCCTATCCTTAAAACTAAATTAAGCAGTACATCAAAGTCAAAATACTATCCTCTGGAAAAGGTTATAGAAGTAATGAAAAATATTAACTGTTATTTTTATGCGCTTGTTTTTTTGGGTTTGAGCCTGTCGTCATCTGCTCAAAGTCTGCAACCGCTTTTCGATGTCCATGTGCATTACAAATGGGATCAGGCTGAAATGACTTCGCCACAACAAGCTCTGGATATATTGAATAAGGCTGGGATACAAAAAGCTGTAGTCATTGGTCGACCAGCTGATAGGGCGTTACAACTTCAGCGATTGGCACCAGATCGTATTATTCCAATTTATGGTCCGTACCGCACTGGTAATGAAAAGCTGACATGGCAATTTCGTACAGAATTGATTGAAGAAGTGCGCAAAGGACTGAGTAGTGGACTCTATCATGGTATCGGTGAGCTGCATTTAATTGGTGGCATGGCAGTACGCTGGCAACAAAGTAAAGTGTTTGTTGCCTTATTGGCACTAGCTCGTGAATATGAAGTACCATTAATGCTACATAGTGAATATTCTTCCATCAAGCCCACTTTATCGATATGCCAGGAAAATCCGAAGAACCGCATTCTATTAGCTCATGCTGGTGCAGTGATTAATCCAGAGCAGGTAGAACAAATCTTGCAAGCCTGTCCTAATGTGGTTATGGATTTAGCTGCACGAGATCCCTGGCGCTATATTAATAATCCAATCACTGACAAAAAAGGACAGCTGTTACCTGACTGGCAAGAGTTGATACTTCGTTATGATGATCGTTTTATGGTAGGTTCTGACCCTGTATGGCCAGTGGACAGAGGGACTAGTTGGGATGAAGCTGATAGCGGCTGGATGGAATTACAGCGCTTTATAAATTTTCATCGACAATGGCTATCTTACCTGCCCGAAGAAGTGGTAAAAAAGATTCTTTGGGAAAATGCACAAGCCTGGTTTTCGAATAATAGTACTGATCAAAAATAACATTTTATGCTTTGGATAAAATGGAGAACCACCAACACGAATTGCCAGCCAATAAAATCATACTCACTGAGCAATAACCTTTTGAAGTGATGTTTGATAGTAACACTCTTCCTTGGCGTATAGAAAGAGCTCAATCCAAAAAATTATTCTTTCTTAGATTGAAAATGGATTTTGATATTTTTTTATGCTCGATAATAAGATGAGGATAGGCTACTTTGCCTGTAAAATTAATCAAAACAAAGATGAATTGTCCCTAAGTAAAATTTATATTTATTTGTTCTGGTCAAGTAATGTAAGTTAATTCCTAATTATATTAAAGAGAAAAAATGATAAAATGCTTAATTCTAGTTAATCATAAATATGGAACAATTTGTTAATGATTGGAATAAATGAGCTAGTTAAAGATATTGAACTCTACAACGATAAATTAGATCAGGGGCAGTATCTTCATATAATGACCGAATTGGAATTAAAATTTGGCGACTTTAAAACATGGTTATTACCTGAGTTAAGTGCGATTTCATTTAGATGTATTTCTCATTTAGGCAGCAAACGTACTGCAGATGCGATCATCTTCAATGCCTGGCGAAAAAAACCTCATCAATCTCTGGCAGTTTCATATTTATCTGCTCTTCATCGACGTTCAGGGGCAGTTAATGCCTGGGAGCAACGTCAACAATTGTTAGATATGAATCTTCCTGATAAAGAAAAGAGTCACCTATTTTGTGAGTTAGCAGATCTTGTTTGTGACTTTCGTGATTTTTCTCAGGCTGAACAATTTATTTCCAAAGCGAAAGCGATTTTTGTTGATGGCTGGGTATTACACTATGAAGCCTATTTACTCTTTGTACAGGATAAGTATGAAGAAGCATTTGATGCTCTACAAAATAATCTGAAAATAAATCCTGGTTACCGAGCTTCATTGCAGTTGAGCGCTCATATATTGGTGCTTCAGGAAAAACAACAGGACGCCATTCAACTGTTGGAACCTTTGGTTGGATCTCAGGAATCGGTTTCGATTGTTGGACAGCTGATTTATATTTATATCGATCTTAAAGCCTATGAACAAGCTGAATTATTACTTCCTCGTCTGGAATTACTTTATTTTCATAAAACAAAACAATCCATAGAGAGCATTAATAGAGTTAAAGCGGATTTACTGTGCGCTCAACAAAAATATCTTGAGGCTTTACCGCTATTAGAAGAAAAAAACTTCTTTTATCGGAACCTATCTACATCTATAAAAGATCATGGGGAGACTGGGGAGCGTCGAGTTCTTGATGTCCCTTTTGTTCGACAGCACCATATGACCTGTGCGCCGGCAAGTATTGTAGCTGTCTCTGCTTATTGGGGAACACAGTTTGATCAACAACAGATTATCCGTGAAATATGTTATGACGGAACACCCCATGTGGATGAACGTCGCTGGATTGAAGAAAAAGGCTGGGTTGTTGTTGAGTTTATCTTGACGGATGAGTCTATTAAACAACTCATTGATCACAATATTCCTGTTTTTTTATCTACTGTGGAACCAGGCAGTGCGCATATGCAAGTGATTGTTGGGTATGATACAGCACTGGGTATTTATCTATTACGAGATCCGTATTATCCAAGGTTACAGGAATTTTTAATTAAGGAAACAGAAAAATATTATCGAGCCAGTGGGCCAAGATGCATGATAATGTTGCCAGAAAAAATATTAGTCGATATTAAAGACATCCTGCTCAAAGATCGCGTTCTTTTTGATATTTATTATCACTTAACCAATGCACTTGATCACAATAATCGAGAACGTGCAATACAATGTTATATAAATATGCTTGAGTGTGATAAAGATAATATTTTAATTACTAAAGCATTAAGAGATATTGCCATCTATGATCGGGATGAACCGACCATCTTAAAGCAAACAGAAATCCTGTTGGAACATTACCCTGAAGATGTTAATTTCCAACTTAGCAAAATATCTTCACTGAATTATATAGGCTCATATCAGCGAGTTACAGAGTATCTGGACTCACTTAATCAGAACTTAAATGGTTCTTCAAATTAATGCGTACTTAGTTTTATGCAGTGATTTTACTTTCAATTTAAAAAATTCCATATCTCGGTATCCGTATGCTCTTTTTTGAAGC
>JADGEK010000127.1 GCA_016744395.1 Gammaproteobacteria bacterium
CACTCAAAGCCATCCATTACTGGCATAATAGCATCCAGAAGCACAATGTCAGGGGTCATATGTTCCAGGACATTCATGGCTTGCTGACCATTCAGAGCAACCAGAACAGCGATACCAGCTTCATCCAGAGCCATATTAATCATGCTCAGGGATTCAGGGGAATCATCAACAACCAACACGGTAAGTTTGTCTTTAAACTGTATGTTCAAGCCCTTATCTCCTGATTCTCTCATTTGCTTTGCTCTTCAATAAGACGGACAATTTCATTTAAATTACACTGTTCTGATAGAGTTTTAAGTTGTTTCACCCACTCAAGCTCAGTGGAATTATTTTCTATTTGCTCAATACAATCAAGCACACCTTTCAGATAGCCTATTTGTGCATATTTCTTTAATGAAGCTATTATCTTTTGATCGGTAAACTGCTTATCCATATCACTCAAGGACTCATCAGCGGGATTTAATGAGCCTGTGTCATGTTGAGTTGAAGGCTTAATATTTAAAGTGGATGGCTCTTGCTCTATATCACTCGTATGCCACTGCAGGCCAAGACTGGTTTGTAATTGCTCCAGTAATTTTTCAAAGCGTACTGGTTTATTAATATAGGCTTCAATGTTTGTATTATGCTGCTGTAATTGAACTCCAGTATAGGGATCTGCTGATACAATAATAACGGGTTCATTAAATCCTTGTTGACGCAGTTTATCCACTAATTGCCAGCCATTCATTTCAGGCATAGAAATATCAAGTAAAAATAAATCAATGGATTGTTGTGCTAAAAGCGCCAGAGCCTGTTCAGCTGATTCCGCAAGATGCACTCTAAAGCCTAAAGGCTGTAGTAAATCTTTCATCAGGTTTCGATGATTTGTTTCATCATCCACAACCATAATATGTCTGGTTTGTCCGACATAGCCACTAATATTCATTTGCCGCTGTCTGAAATGCTGTTCTTCCTCTTCTGTTGACAAGGAAACACTGGGTAAAAAAAGTTTCAGGCTGAACTCAGTTCCCACTGCCAGCTGACTTTTCAACATCAGGTTACCACCCATCATTTCAATCATCAAACGGCTGATTGACAGACCCAGCCCAGTGCCGGAAACTTGTTTATTCTGAGCACCATGCACACGTTCAAAAGGTTCAAAGATCCTTTCCTGATCAGCCTCAGCAATACCCACACCAGTATCTTTAATAACAAACAGAGCTACCTGATTACGATAATTAATTAATATCTCAACTTTGCCCTGATGGGTATATTTAATGGCATTGGATAACAGGTTCAGTAAAACCTGACGCAGTCGCTTTTCATCAACAGAGATAAATCGGGGCAAACTGGTTTGAAATATCACCTTAAATTCAATATTCTTTGCCATGGCCTGAGCCTGAAACATTGCTTCAAGCTGAGTAATTAAAGCGGTCAGATCGACCTTATCCCGATGCAGATCCAGTTTACGTGCTTCAATTTTTGAGATTTCCAGCAAGCCTTCAATCACATCGGATAAATGTTCACTACTGCGCTTGATAACAGTGGCAATTTTTTTGCTCTTGGTATCTGTTTTGGTATTACTTTCCATTAATTGTGCGTAACCAAAAATGGTATTTAAGGGGGTTCTCAATTCATGACTCACCCCTGATAAGTAACGAGATTTTGCTCTATTGGCAATATTTGCCGTATCTCTTGCTTTGGCCAATTGAATCGCCGTCACTTCATGTGCTTCAATTTCCTGGGTCAATAATTCAGTTTGCAGTTGAGTTTCTTTGAGAGCAAAACGGGTGCTATTTTGTGCCAGAACATATAACCAGATTAGAATCCCGGTTACAATGAGGAGTAAAAAATAAATCTGCCACATGGTATCTCCGATAAACACCAAGTCGGCATTGCTTTTGTCTTTTTGAGCATAAAAAACAACGACAAACAAACTGGCAATAATACCTGATGTAATCAAAAAGATCGCCAGAAACTGCCCTACCATGGAATGAAAAATCTGATTAGCATAGGCGGGAAATATTCGCTTCAAGAGCGATGCCGTTTGCGCAGAAAGATGGGCTTGGGGACGGCATTGATCACCACAACGTGAATCCAGAGCACAGCATAAGGAACAAATGTGACCCTCATAACTGGGGCAGTGAAGTATATCCTCCTGATCAAAGGTATTTTCACAAATATGACATGGCTGTTCTGTTATTATAGGTTTTGTTTCAGGATTGCTTTTATTGTTCTCATGGCGACAAAGATAATATTTACCCTGAGTTAGCCAGGCAATTAACGGGACTGTAACAAAGGGGATCGATAAAGAGATAAAAGCTGCCAGTGCTTGCGCCATCGCACCAAAAAAACCCAGGTTCGCAGCAATTCCAGCGATGGAGGCGAGGAGCATTGAAACCACTCCCACTGGATTGATATCATAGAGATGACCTCGTCTGAACTCAATGTAGGCTGGGCTTAAGCCCAGAGGCTTATTGATCACCAGGTCAGCCACTACACTGCCAACCCAGGCAACAACCAGGCAAGCATAGGTGATTAATATGGTTTCAAAAGCCTGATATAAACCCAGCTCCATTAACATCAAAGCAATGGCTACATTAAAAAACAACCATACGACTCTCCCTGGATGGCTATGAGTCAAACGTGAAAAAAAGTTACTCCAGGCAATGGAGCCTGCATAAGCATTGGTGACATTAATTTTTAATTGTGAAATAACCACAAAAATTCCCGTCAGCCATAAAGCAACTTCAGGCTTTGAAGTGATATAACCAAAAGCCATGGCATACATATGAGCCGGATCACTGGCCAGTGAGGGCAAAATCCCATGATTTAATGCCAGCACCGCCAGAAATGAGCCAATAAATAATTTAATTACACCAAAGAAAACCCAACCAGGTCCTGCACCAATGACTGCCAGCCACCATTGAGTTTTATTTGATGTTGTTTTTTCAGGTAAAAAACGTAAAAAATCAGCCTGTTCACCGTTTTGAGCGATTAAGGGAAAAATAACGGCTGCCGCAGAGCCAAACAGTAATAGATTAAAGCCATTGTCACTGACGGCAGGCGCTTCAATGCCAATGCCTGAAAAGTTGAGCCACTGTTCAAAGGCACTGGCTTCATGAATGGCAATAAAAATCAACGGCAGTACTTGTAGAACTAACCAGATTGGCTGAGTCCAGGCCTGGAATAAAGAAATTCGGCTGATACCATGAGTGACCAGGGGTATTATCACTAATGCACTGATCACATAAGCAATGGATAATGGAATACCCAGGATCATATTCAGTGCCATGGACATGATTGCTGCTTCCAGCGCAAAAAAGATAAACGTGAAAGAGGCATAAACCAGTGAAGAGATGGTAGAGCCAATATAACCAAACCCTGCACCACGAGTCAGTAAATCAATATCAACACCATCTCTGGCCGCATAGAAAGACAGGGGCATGCCTGAAAGAAAAATAATCACACCCACTACCAGAATAGCCCACATGGCATTAATAAAGCCATAATCTAGCGTAATTGCGCCACCAATGGCTTCCAGTGCGAGAAAAGAAACCACACCCAGTGCGGTATTAGCTACCCAGCCTGCTGACCAGCGACGTGATTTTTTAGCTGTATAACGCAAAGCATAGTCTTCCAGTGTTTCATTGGCCACCCACTGGTTATATTGACGCCGATTTGGCAATACATCTTTATTCATTATTATTAATTGCTATCATGCTTGTTTTAAATATTTATTAATTATCAATAGGTTATATTGGTTTGTAATTCTGTGTGCGTTATTTAACGTATCTCTATGCGCCAGTTATCGAATTTCCTCGTGAGCCCATCAGGCTTAAACTGAACCTGTCAAAATTTGATCATTATTTAAATCGACAGGAAATTATAACATGGTAACTAAATCTCTGAGAAAACTTGCACTAGCGGCAGTGGTCACTGCTTCAACCATAACCAGTGCTGGAATGGCCTGGGCGGCAGATACAATCAAAGTCGGTGTGCTTCATTCATTATCCGGCACGATGGCAATCAGTGAAACAACATTGAAAGATACTGTTTTAATGATGGTTGAAGAGCAAAATAAAAAGGGCGGCCTGCTGGGTAAACAACTTGAAGCGGTTGTCGTTGATCCCGCTTCAAACTGGCCTCTTTTTGCAGAAAAAACACGTGAACTGATTGAAAAAGAAAAAGTTGACGTTATTTTTGGCTGCTGGACTTCAGTATCACGTAAGTCTGTTCTGCCTGTCATTGAAGAACTGAATGGCTTATTATTTTATCCCGTTCAGTATGAAGGTGAAGAATCTTCAAAAAATGTATTTTACACTGGCGCTGCACCGAATCAACAAGCCATTCCAGCCGTTGATTATCTGATGAATGATCTTGAAGTCAAACGTTGGATCCTGGCAGGTACCGATTATGTTTATCCCCGAACCACCAACAAAATTCTTGAAGCTTACCTTATTGCAAAAGGTGTGAAGAAAGAAGACATTATGATTAACTACACCCCGTTTGGTCATTCAGATTGGCAGAGTATTGTTTCTGATATCAAAAAGTTTGGTTCACAAGGTAAAAAGACGGCCGTTGTTTCAACCATTAATGGTGATGCCAATGTGCCTTTCTATAAAGAACTGGGTAACCAGAACATTTCATCAGAAGACATTCCCGTAGTTGCCTTTTCTGTTGGTGAAGAAGAACTGTCTGGTATCGACACTAAACCGCTGGTTGGTCATCTTGCGGCATGGAACTATTTCATGAGTGTTGAGGATCCAGGAAATGAAGCATTCATTAACAAATGGCAGGCATTTATTAAAAGTGATCAGCGTGTCACCAATGATCCAATGGAAGCCACTTATATTGGTTTTGAAATGTGGGCTAAAGCAGTTGAAAAAGCAAAGTCAGTTGATACCGATGCGGTTGAGCAGGCGATGATAGGTGTTGAAGTACCTAACCTGACAGGTGGTATGGCAGTGATGAATAAGAATCATCACCTGTCTAAGCCTGTACTGATTGGTGAAATTCAGGAAGATGGTCAGATTGAAACAGTCTGGTCTACTGAAGGTACAGTCGCTGGTGATGCATGGTCTAACTTTTTACCTGGCAGTAAGGATTTGATTTCTGACTGGACTGCACCAACCAAGTGCGGGAACTATAATACTAAAACTAAAAAATGTCTGGCTAAATAAGCTAAACTCACAGGCTGTTTTTCCTGGTTCAGGCTCTTAAGCCGCAGTCAAATCAGGAAAAACAATCGCCTCTCTTCTACTCATAAATTGCCGTCATTATAAAATGAAATTTATCTCTCTAAAAAAAAATTTAAGTTTACATCTACTTTACTTAATCCTATCTATGATATTTGTTTCAAATGTGAATGCAAAAAATATCGTTAGTATCGATGCAAGTGAGCAAAGTACAGATGTCACACAAAGTAGTCATGCTCAGTTAGAAAAACTGATACCACAACTTCAAGTTAAAAACTTCAAGAAAAAAATAGCCTCTGTTAAACAACTGGCCGATATTAAAAATCCACAAAACATTACTATTTTAGAAGCTCTGTTGGACTCCAGACTCTACTATCAAAAAGCAGATAAATCTGTCGTAATCATCCAGAAAAAAGACAATCAGTATGAAATATTCAGCCCTTTGGATAATTCAAAAATAGGGCTTGTAGAAAAAAAGACCATAAAAAAAATTACTACTAATAATAAATTACGCAAAACGATTCGTACATTGCTGGCACAAAAGAAAGTCAGCCATACTGACCTTATTATTCGACAGGCAGCGCTTAAAGAAATATTAACCAGCAGCGATGCGAGTTTATTACCCGTTCTGCAGCAAGCAAAAACAAATGAAAGTGATGACTCACAAAAAGAGTTACTTACACTGGCTATTGCCCTGATTGAAGTTGATAGTAAGGATCGCAGTACTCGACTGTCTGCCATAAAAATATTAGGTAATAGTGTCTTTCCCAGAGCAAAAGGAAAACTGGAACAGGTTTTGATGACCAATGAGCAGGGCAGTTTTATCGAACAAGATAAGGACATTATTAAAGCAAGCCAAAAAGCTTTGAAGAGAATCGATTCAAAACTCTCATTATTCAGTAATTTAGAAACCCTTTTTTTTGGTTTAAGTTTAGGCTCAGTATTATTATTGGCTGCCATTGGATTATCAATTACATTTGGTGTCATGGGCGTAATCAACATGGCTCATGGTGAATTAATTATGTTAGGTGCTTATACAACCTATCTGGTTCAACAAGCAATGCCCAATGATATTGGCTTGTCACTGATTGTTGCCATTCCAGCGGCTTTTATTGTTTCCGGCTTGTTTGGTATTGCCATTGAACGCGGTGTGATCCGCCACTTGTACGGCCGTCCTCTGGAAACATTATTAGCCACCTTTGGTATCAGCCTGCTATTACAGCAAATGGTACGAACACTCATATCGGCACAAAATGTGCCTGTGATAACACCTTCATGGTTAAGTGGTTCATTAGTCTTTAATCCCGCTTTTGCTATTACATATAATCGAATTTATATTTTCTTCTTTGCTTTAATGGTGTTTGCATCGTTGATGCTGATACTTAAAAAAACCTCCTTAGGTTTACAAGTCAGGGCTGTGGCACAAAATCGTAGCATGGCTACGGCTATGGGCATCAAAACTCAATGGGTTGACTCTCTGACCTTTGGTCTGGGTTCTGGTGTGGCAGGTGTTGCCGGCGTTGCATTAAGTCAACTCACAAATGTAGGACCCAACTTAGGTCAGGCCTATATTATTGATTCATTTATGGTTGTGGTTTTTGGTGGTGTTGAGAATTTATGGGGTACTCTGGTAGCAGCAATGACTCTGGGGATCACGAATAAGTTTCTTGAACCTTGGGCAGGGGCTGTTATGTCAAAAATAATTGTTCTGATCTTCCTGATCATTTTTATTCAAAAACGCCCCAACGGACTCTTTCCTCAGAAAGGCCGTTCCTCAGGAGGTCATTAAAATGATTATCAATCATTTCTTTCCACAGTTCATGCATAAAGATACTGGAGGCAAGTTACTTTTATCTCTGTTGGCTCTGATAACTATTATCGTTGTTACCTTTAATTTTTTAGTAGCAGAATCTTCTGCCTGGCACATGCCCACTTATATGGTCACTTTATTAGGTAAATATCTTTGTCTAGCATTGCTTGCGATAGCCCTTGATCTGGTGTGGGGATATTGCGGTATCCTGAGTCTGGGCCATGCTGCTTTTTTTGCCTTAGGCGGTTATGCCATGGGCATGTATTTAATGAGACAAATTGGTGACCGTGGTGTTTATGGCAATCCTGAATTACCTGATTTTATGGTTTTTCTTAACTGGAGTGAGCTTCCTTGGTATTGGTATGGATTTGAATCATTTGCCTTTACGGCACTCATGATCTTATTAGTACCAGGATTACTGGCTTATGTTTTTGGCTGGATGACCTTTCGTTCACGTGTCACTGGTGTTTATCTTTCTATTATGACTCAGGCATTGACCTATGCGCTCATGCTGGCCTTCTTCAGAAATGAAATGGGTTTAGGTGGTAATAATGGCCTGACTGATTTTAAAGATATCTTAGGATTCAGTCTGCAATCCGATGGCACCCGAATTGTCATTTTTAGTTTATCAGCCTTAGCACTGGCTATGGGTTATATTGCATCACGTTTTATTGTTGAATCCAAGCTGGGGAAAACAGTGGTTGCGATTCGGGATGCTGAATTACGAACCCGCTTTATTGGCTATAAAGTTGAAAACTTTAAACTCTGGATTTTTGTTTTTTCAGCCATGCTGGCAGGTGTTGCTGGTGCGCTTTATGTGCCTCAGGTTGGTATTATTAATCCTGGTGAATTTTCACCACTAAACTCCATTGAATTAGCCATATGGGTTGCCATTGGCGGGCGAGGAACTCTTTTTGGAGCAGTGATTGGTGCCTTATTAGTGAATTATGCTAAAACCTATTTTACGGGTGCTTTACCAGAATTCTGGTTATTTGCTCTGGGTACTTTATTTATTGTTTCAACCCTCTATTTGCCTAAAGGAATTGTTGGTTTGTTTGAGCGTTTTCAAAACAAGACCAGTGAGAATAAACTTGAGGAGAAAACAGCATGAATAGCTTTTCTCAAATGCAGGATAAAGTTCGTGATGTCCTGCGCAGGGATCGAACCTTTAATCATACGATTGTTGAAGAAGATGTATTTCTTCAAGGGACACACTCTGTCCACCACAACACACTGGATGCCAGTCATGGCCCTGTGCTCTATCTTGAAGATGTCAGTGTCAGCTTTGATGGTTTTAAGGCACTGAATGAATTGTCGCTGTATATTGATGATGGTGAATTACGCTGTATTATTGGTCCTAATGGCGCAGGAAAAACCACTATGATGGATGTTATTACAGGAAAAACACGCCCTGATACTGGTTTGGTTTATTTTGGACAAACCATGGATCTTACCCAAATGGCAGAGCATGATATTGCCATAGCAGGCATTGGTCGGAAGTTTCAAAAACCCACTATATTTCCTGAACATTCCGTCTGGGAAAACCTGGAACTGGCAATGAAAACTGACAAAGGTGTCTGGCATACTTTGTTTACAGTACTGACCTCTGAACAAAAAGATCGTATTGAGGAAGTCATGTTAATTATTGGCTTACAGGAACTTTGTTATGCCAGAGCCGATCTTCTATCTCATGGTCAGAAACAATGGTTGGAAATCGGCATGTTGCTGATGCAGGATCCAAGAGTTTTATTAGTTGATGAACCTGTTGCGGGTATGACACATCAGGAAATGGATCGAACGGCTGAACTGCTCACTTCATTAGCCGGTAAACATTCAGTTGTTGTCGTTGAGCACGATATGGATTTTGTCCGTTCAATTGCCAGTCAGGTTACGGTGCTTCATGAAGGCAGTGTTCTGGCAGAAGGTACAATGGATGAAGTACAAAATAACCAAAAAGTTATTGAGGTTTATCTGGGCGAATGAATATACTAAGCACAAAATCACTGAATCAGTTTTATGGTGAGAGTCATATCCTCTGGGATCTGGATATTGAAATCAAGCAAGGCAGTTGTGTTTGTCTGATGGGACGTAATGGTGTAGGAAAAACCACTTTGCTCAAATCTATTATGGGTTTACTCCCTGTACGAAGTGGTGAAATCACCTTTGAAGATCAAGCCTTACAGAATAAAAGTGCTTCTGCCAGAGCACAATCTGGTATCGGTTATGTTCCTCAGGGACGGGAAATTTTTTCTCAATTAACCGTTCTTGAAAATTTGCAAACTGGATTAATTGCCCGTAGAGATAAAAGCAAAGAATTACCCGAAAAAATATTTGAATTATTTCCAGTATTAAAGCAGATGGTTAAACGTCGAGGTGGCGACTTATCTGGTGGACAGCAACAACAGCTTGCCATTGGAAGAGCCTTAGCACTGGAACCCAAAATTCTACTTTTGGATGAGCCTACCGAAGGCATCCAGCCCAATGTCGTCCAGGAAATAGGAGATATTATTATTAAGCTCAATGAGGAGGCTAATATCACCGTTGTCATGGTTGAACAAAAGCTCCCTTTTGCCCGCCGCGTAGGAAAAGACTTTATTATTATGGAAAGGGGTAGAAAAATGGCGACTGGTGCAATGGATACATTGGATGATGATCTAGTCAAAAAATATCTGACGGTTTAATCTATGGACGACATTTTTTATCTCAGATTATAATGCGCGGATTCAACTCTGAAGTGCAACACAGGAAATTCCAGTTCTTGCAAATGACTTTTGCATTGCCTGGAAAGGTGTTTGAAAGCCAAGTGACTTTCTAG
>JADGEK010000128.1 GCA_016744395.1 Gammaproteobacteria bacterium
GCGATCAGTGATTCGATTTCTCCAACTTTAATGACTTTTATTGACTCTTCTTCTTCAAGATTTGCATGGGTATCTGCAAACACATAAAGTTTACCACCACGGGTTTTAACTTCTTGTAGATTTGATTTTAGCTTACCAATTAAATCATTATTGGGTGCCACAGCAACAACAGGCATATCCGCATCAACCAATGCTAGTGGCCCATGTTTTAATTCTCCTGCAGGATAAGCTTCAGCATGGATATAAGATATTTCTTTTAATTTTAGTGCACCTTCCATAGCAATTGGGTATTGAGTTGCCCTGCCTAAAAATAAGGTATGGTGCTTGTCTGAAAAATCTTTTGAAAGTTCTTCAATTTCTTTGTCAAGTTTCAATGCACATTCTATTTGACCAGGTAATTTTCTTAGGGCATCAACGGCTTCTTTTTCAAGCTTATTATTGCCTTTTTCCTTGGCGACACAGACGACCAACATTAAGAGTGCAGTCAATTGTGTGGTAAAAGCTTTAGTTGATGCTACCCCTATTTCTGGTCCTGCATGGGTCATAAACGCAAGGCTTGACTCTCTAACTAATGAACTTTCAGCGACATTGCAAATCACCAGAGAATGCTTTGCTCCCTGTTTTTTTGCTTCTCTCAAAGCAGCCAGAGTATCCGCCGTTTCCCCTGACTGGGAAATGGTGACTATCAATGTTTTATCATTATAAACAGCTTTTCGATAACGAAATTCACTGGCCACTTCTATCATACAAGGAATACCAACAATACCTTCAAACCAGTATTTAGCCACTAATCCTGAGTGAAAGCTGGTGCCACAGGCAATGATATAAACTGAGTCTATTGCTTTAAAAATATCTTCAGCCCCAAAGCCAAATGAATTAGTAAACACACGTTCATTATCAATACGACCTTCTAATGTATCTGCGATCGCTTTTGGTTGTTCATAAATTTCTTTTAACATGTAGTGACGGTATTCACCACGTTCTACCGCATCCGCACTGATTTCACTTTTGCGCATTTGGCGTTCAACTTCTTCACCTTTCACATCATAAATGACAATCGAATCACGTGTAATATCTGCAATATCACCTTCTTCTAAAAAAATAAACTGCTGTGTAACAGGTAAGAGTGCTGACACATCAGAGGCTATAAAGTTTTCACCAATGCCCAGTCCAATGACTAAAGGACTGCCACTTCTTGCAGCGATAATTCGCTCTTCACTATCATCAATCACACCTAAAGCGTAAGCTCCTTCCAACTCTTTAATGGTTTCCAGAACAGCATGCAGTAGATCCTTGCCTGCTTTTTTATGCTTGCCAATGAGGTGAACAATGCTTTCACTATCTGTTTGTGATTGAAAGGTCACTCCCTCAGTTTCTAATTTGTTTTTAATGGCTTCATAGTTTTCAATGATGCCATTATGAACGAGTGCGACATTGTCATCGCACATGTGTGGGTGTGCGTTGTGTTTTGCAGGTTCACCATGAGTGGCCCAACGAGTATGCGCCACTCCAATGCCACCTTTAAGGGGTATTGTTGCTAATTTATCAGCAAGTTCTGAGACTTTTCCCAAGGCTCTTTGACGATTTATGATTTTATTTTGATCTTGAATTGCCAGGCCTGCTGAATCATAGCCACGGTATTCGAGTCGTCTCAGGCCTTCGATTAAAATCGCTTCTACGTTTCTTTCTGCGATTGCACCGACAATTCCACACATAGTATATCCTTTAAATTTTAGTACGCATCTTTATAAAAATTCACTCTAACATCCCTTCATTCACTAACGTTTTTTGTAAATTAATAAATTTGAAGTTAAATGAGAGGTATTATTTTATTTTTGTTGGTCGCTTCCAGCCATCAACCATTTTTTGTGGTGCTCTGCTAAACGTTAACTTTTCTGCTTCTGCATTTTTATTCAGAGTTGAGCCCGCACCAATTGTAGCTCCACTGCCAATTTCTATGGGTGCAACTAGTGCCGTATTAGAACCAATAAAGGCATTATTCCCAATTTTTGTGATGTGCTTGTAGGCTCCATCATAATTACAGGTAATGGTACCTGCACCGATATTAACATTTTCGCCCATTTGTGTATCACCAATATAGCTCAAATGATTTACTTTTGAGCCTTTTGCAATAGTTGATTTTTTTATCTCAACAAAATTACCCACTTTGGCGTTTTCACCCAGTTGTGTTTCAGGCCTTAAACGTGCAAACGGACCAATGAGACAGCCACTATTGATTATTGATTTTTCCAGGATACAATTTTCAAGAATTTCCACATTATCACCAATGATTGCATCTTTAAGTATAGAATTTGCACCAATTTTGACATTGTTGCCAATTTTGCACTGCCCTTCAATGATCACATTAATATCAATGCTCACATCCTGACCTACTTCTATCGTACCTCGGACATCAAATCGATTGGGATCCCTGAGTGTGACCCCTTTTGTCATCAGTATCATTGCTTGACGTTTTTGGTATTCACGTTCTAAATCAGCTAATTGAATTTTATTATTGATACCTTCAATTTCTTTATTGTCTGCCACAATATAACTCTTAACAGTTTCACCTTCTTGAACGGCTAATTCGATTAAATCCGTTAAATAATACTCTCCTTGAGCATTATTATTGCCAATTTTAGAAAGCCATTGTTTCAGTTTGTCGCCATCAACAACCATAACACCACTATTGACTTCAGTTATTTCTTTTATCGCATCACTGGCATCTTTTTCTTCGACTATCTTTTCTATAATATTGCTTTTGTTTCTAACAATTCGCCCATAGCCCGTCGGATTATCAAGATTGGCTGTTAATAAGGCCAGTGCCTCTTCTCCCTTAGCTTCAAGAAGCTTTTCCAAGGTTTCTTGAGTCAATAATGGAACATCACCATATAAAATCAGGACATTTGCTGTATCTTGAATCGAACCAGTGGCTTGTTGTACTGCATGTCCGGTGCCCAGTTGTTCTATTTGCTCACACCAGATGAGAGAATCGTCATTCAGTGTGTCTTTGACTTGTTGGCCGCCATGTCCATAGACGAGACTGATGGAGGCAGCATTAAGTGCTTGAGCGCTATCAACGACATGTTGTACCAATGCTTTGCCTGCTAACTCATGTATCACTTTAGGTTTACTGGAATACATACGTGTTCCTTTCCCTGCAGCTAAGATAATTACTTGAAGTTGTTTTTCAGACATTTCTTTCACGCTCATTACTATGATTCTCTCAATATTGAAATTTTGGTTATTATTCTCTTTCTGGGTTTTATTTAAAATAAGGATTTTCTTACTTTTGTAATCTGCATCCCACAAATTAGGGGAAACCCTTAGTTATGTGATAGAAGCCCTTGATTTTTGGTACTGCAAGCCATATTATTAATTCATAATATAATTAACAAGAGGTATTATGTTTTATAAGTTGATTTTTCTTTTTTTCTTACTTTCTTTCAATCCATGCATTGCTGGAGAAGCCTCCTTGGATGAAGTAAAGACTAAGACTAAAACAGTGACCGATCATTTAAATGAGTATTATTCTGAGTTTAAACAGCCAACCTCTATCAAAGATGAGTGTAAGTGTGATACCAATTCAACTCCAAAGCCTAAAACTCTAGACAACTACTATTCTGAATATCTTTAAAACCTTTGCGTGAGAAAAAAAGAGAAGGCATAGGCACGCATTCTCTCTACTACTGTAAATCAAATTTGTTTCTAGTTTGAACAGATATAAAAAAAGGTCGTGTAATTACGACCTTTTTTATCTTACTATTTGTCAAACTTATTAAAATAAGCTTTATCGACCACTTTTCTTCTTACGCATTTTTTCTATCAACTTCAATTGCGCAATTGCTTCTGCTAATTGTGCTTCTGCCATAGCAAAATTGATTTCAGACTCTTGATCTTTTAAGGCTTCTTCTGCTTTTTGTTTCGCTTCCTGAGCGGCATGTTCATCCAAATCACTGGCACGTAAGGCAGTATCTGAAAGAATAGTCACTACATGGGGCTGAACTTCAAGCAAACCACCAGAAATGTAAACAGATTCTTGCTTGCCGCCTTGCTCTGTAATGATGACTTCACCTGCTTTTAAAGTTGAAAGCAGTTGTGAGTGTTGAGGCATAATACCCAAATCACCCATTTCACCTGGACAAATAACCATCTCTGCTAAATTAGAGAAAATCTCTTTTTCAGCACTGACGATATTTAATTTCATGGTCATTGCCATGACATATCTCCCGCATCTTTAAACTCAATAATTGCGCTTGAAAATGACTTTCAATTGAGCAATTATTTGCTTATATCCTAAGTCTCAGCTGAAATGTTATTACATTTGAGCTGAGTAAATTGCAACTTATACTGCTGCTGCTTTCTCCATGACTTCTTCAATACCACCAACCATGTAAAAGGCTTGCTCAGGTATCGCATCATGAACACCATCAACAATTTCTTTAAAGCCACGGATAGTATCTTTCAATGAAACATACTTACCTGCAGTGCCCGTGAAGACTTCTGCAACGAAGAATGGCTGTGATAGGAAACGTTGAATTTTACGTGCGCGGTTTACAGTCTGCTTATCTTCTTCTGATAGTTCATCCATTCCAAGAATGGCAATGATGTCTTTCAGTTCTTTATAACTTTGCAGAGTTGTTTGAACGCCACGAGCCACTTCATAATGCTCATTGCCAACAATTTGAGGGTCTAACTGGCGTGATGTAGAATCCAGAGGATCAACCGCTGGATAGATACCCAGTTCAGCAATTTGACGTGACAATACGACCGTTGCATCCAAGTGAGCAAAGGTAGTTGCAGGTGATGGATCGGTTAAGTCATCCGCAGGTACATAGACAGCCTGAATGGAGGTAATTGAACCTACTTTAGTTGAAGTAATACGTTCTTGTAAAGCACCCATTTCTTCAGCCAGTGTCGGCTGATAACCAACCGCTGATGGCATACGTCCTAATAATGCTGATACTTCTGTTCCCGCTAATGTATAACGATAAATATTATCAATAAACAGTAATACGTCATTACCTTCATCACGGAAGCCTTCCGCAATTGTCAAGCCTGTCAGAGCAACACGTAGTCTGTTTCCTGGAGGCTCATTCATCTGACCATAAACTAAAGCAACTTTATCCAATACATTGGATTCTCTCATTTCATGGTAGAAGTCATTACCTTCACGAGTACGCTCACCAACTCCAGCAAATACAGAGTAACCACTGTGTTCTGCAGCAATGTTACGGATAAGCTCCATCATGTTAACGGTTTTACCAACTCCCGCACCACCAAATAGACCGACTTTACCACCCTTAGCAAATGGGCAAATCAAATCAATCACTTTGATACCTGTTTCCAATAACTCAGCAGCAGGAGCCAGTTCTTCATAGGCTGGAGCTGCACGGTGAATTGAAGCGCGTTTCTGTTCGCCCACGTCACCTTTTTCATCAATTGGATTACCCAGTACATCCATGATACGACCTAATGTCTCAGTACCAATGGGCACTGAAATTGGAGCGCCAGTACCTTCAACGGTCAACCCACGTTTAACACCATCGGTACTACCCATAGCGATACAACGAACAATACCATCGCCCATTTGCTGCTGAACTTCCAGAGTTAAATTATCTGCATCAGCAACTGTTAAAGCGTCATAGACCTTTGGTAATGAGTCACGTGTAAATTCCACGTCAACAACTGCACCAATGATCTGAACTATTTTTCCTGAACTCATTTTTAGTTCCTTTCTTATAAAACTAAGAGCAAAAATACTTGAGCTAACTCAGAGCAAAACAGATAAATTGCTAAGCTCAGAGTGAACATTTATTGTAATACCAAAACTTTTATACTGCCGCAGCACCTGCAACAATCTCTGAAAGTTCTTGTGTAATCGCCGCTTGCCTACTCTTGTTATAGACCAACTGCAAATCATCAATCATGTCACCCGCATTATCGGTAGCACTCTTCATTGCAATCATTCTAGCAGCCATTTCACAGGCCATATTTTCAACCACGCCCTGATAAACCAGCGACTCGATATAACGCATTAGTAATGCATCTATCACCGCTTCTGCATCGGGTTCATAAAGATAATCCCAGTGATATTTCATATTAGCACTGCTATCATCATCAGAAACTTCGTGGTATCTTGCTTTAGCACTTGAATTAGCTTCAGCCTGACTAGCCCCTATCGGTAACATTTGAGCCACAATAGGTTGTTGAGTCATAGTATTAACAAACTTGTTAAAAACAACAAACAAGCGGTCAATTTTGCCTTCGCTATAGGCATCAAGCATGACTTTGACACTGCCAATTAAGTCTTCAACGCTAGGTTCATCGCCTAAGTGTTCTGCATGTGAAACCACATTGCCACCAATACGCTTAAAAAAACCGCTGGCTTTTGAGCCGATAACACAGACATCAATTTCAATGTCTTTTTCATGCCATTCTTTCATGCTTGTGACAGCTTCTTTAAATACATTCGTATTTAAACCACCGCAAAGGCCTTTATCTGAAGAAATTACAATATAGCCAACACGCTTCGCTTCACGATCAATCAGATAGCTGTGCTTATATTCAGTATGCGCTTGCGCAAGATGACGAACCACGTCAATCATCTTTTCTGCATAAGGTCGGGACGCAGACATACGGTCCTGAGCTTTACGCATCTTACTGGCAGCTACCATCTCCATTGCTCTGGTGATTTTCTGCGTGTTTTTAATACTGCTGATCTGACTGCGAATCTCTTTTCCGCTTGCCATACTCAGAGCCTCCTATTACCAGCTACTATTGGATTTGAAGTGTTTGATGGCTTCGTGTATAGAATTGCCGATGTCATCATTATAATCACCTGATTCATTGATTTGATTCATTAAGTCTTCATAATTAGACTTCATGTGATCCTGCATTGCATTTTCAAAATCAACAATCTTAGCAACTTCAACATCATCCAGATAACCTTTGTTTGCAGCAAATAAAGAAACTGCCATTTGCGCAATGCTATAAGGTGTGTACTGAATCTGTTTCATCAATTCTGTAACACGACGACCACGTTCAATCTGATTTCTTGTGGTTTCATCTAAATCAGATGCAAACTGTGCGAAAGCTGCCAATTCACGATACTGAGCTAAATCTAAACGAATACCACCACCCAATTTCTTAATGATCTTGGTTTGAGCAGCGCCACCAACACGAGATACTGACAGACCTGCATTAATCGCTGGACGGATACCTGCATTAAACAAATCCGTTTCAAGGAAAATCTGCCCATCTGTAATGGAAATTACGTTGGTTGGTACGAATGCAGAAACGTCACCTGCCTGTGTTTCAATGATAGGTAATGCAGTTAAAGAACCTGTTTTACCCGTCACTTTTCCGCCAGTTGCTTTTTCAACAAAATCAGCATTCACACGAGAAGAACGCTCTAATAAACGTGAATGTAAATAGAATACATCACCTGGATACGCTTCACGACCTGGTGGACGACGTAATAGTAATGATACTTGACGATAAGCCCATGCTTGTTTTGTCAAATCGTCATAAACAATCAGTGCATCTTCACCACGGTCACGGAAAACTTCACCCATGGCACAACCAGAATAAGGAGCAATGTATTGCATCGCAGCCGCATCTGATGCGGTAGCAGCAACAACAATGGTATTTTCCATTGCGCCAAACTCTTCTAATTTACGAACGACAGCAGCAATACTGGATGCTTTTTGACCAACGGCAACATAGATACATTTAATACCCGAGTCTTTCTGGTTAATAATTGCATCAATAGCAACGGCTGTTTTACCTGTCTGGCGGTCACCAATGATTAATTCACGCTGACCACGACCAATTGGCACCATTGCATCAATTGATTTCAGACCAGTTTGAACGGGTTGATCAACTGATTGACGGGCAATAACGCCTGGAGCAATTTTTTCAATCGGTGAAGTTTCCTTAGAATCAATTGGGCCTTTGCCATCAATTGGGTTACCCAGTGAATCAACAACACGACCAAGCATCGCATCACCAACGGGAACCTCTAAAATTCGACCAGTACATTTGACCTTGTCACCTTCGGTGATGTGCTTGTAGTCACCCAGGACAACGGCACCCACTGAATCGCGCTCAAGGTTAAGTGCCATACCATAAGTGTTTCCAGGAAATTCTAGCATTTCCCCTGACATGACATCACTTAAACCGTGAATCAAGGCAATACCATCACGTAGACTGACAACAGTCCCTTCGGTAGTTGCTTCGGTTTTAGCATCAAAACTTTCAATTCGACTTTTTATTAAGTCGCTGATTTCTGATGGATTTAACTGCATTTTTTAATCCTCTGTGTTCCTGACCACTTAGCGCTTAGCTAAGCAGGGAGTGGGTAATTTTTTCCAGTTGAGCTTTTACTGAACCGTCAATTACCATGTCACCTGCGCGAATAATGACGCCACCTAACAATGTCTTATCTGTTGATGTTTTAATCGTCACTTCACGACCGAGTTTCTTTTTCAGTGCGGCTGCTATGCTTTTCTTTTGTGTCGCATTAACAGCGTACGCTGAAATGACCTGGGCTTCGATACTGCCTTCCGCTTCAGCGCGCATGGCTTCAAAGCTTTGTGCAATTGTAGGAATCGCTTCCAGGCGGTCATTTTCAGCCGCCAGTTTAATGAAGTTAATTCCCTGCTCATCCAGGTTATCCTTACAGATGTCTAAAAAGAGTGAGACTGCTTGTTCACTACTGACATCAGGATTGTTAATCAGCCCGATCATGGATTTATTCGCTGCTACTTCTGAAAGAAGAGCCAGCGTGTCAGACCATGCTTTAAGAGTGTTATTGGCATTTGCCAGATTGAAGATTGCCTGAGCATAAGGTCTTGCTAATGTGCTTATTTCTGCCATTATTTATTCCTCATCTTGTCGGTCATAGTGGTACTCATATTTGACCAACGACATCTTTAAGCAAATCGCCATGTGCTTTGGCATCGATCTCTTTCTTGACGATCTTACCTGCTGCGGCAATAGTGATATCAACCACTTTTTCCCGCAGTGCTTCTTTAGCACGATTAACTTCTTGCTCAATCTCAGCATTTGCTGCTGTAATTAAACGCTCGCCTTCAGCCTTTGCGTCACCTTTCGCGTCTTCAACAATTTCAGCACCACGCTTCTGCGCTTGAGCAAGGATTTCAGCCGCCTGCTCTTTTGCTTCTTTAATATGTTGCATCGCTTTTTGTTCAGCCAGCTCCTGCTCGTGTAAACCACGCTCAGCTGCTGCAAGACCATCGGCAATACGCTTCTTACGATCATCCATCATCTGGGTCATTGGACCCCAGAGATATTTGCCTATGAACCAGACTAATATCGCGAACGTTATCATCTGGCCTATAAGAGTTGCGGTAATGCTCATCGCCTAATTCCTATGTTTATCATTGATAGTTAACATCTTTCTTAAAAACTCAAGGAGTATTTGCAAGATAAAGTGTTGTAACACACTGTATTTCTGCCACCACAGTCTTGAGCGTCTCTAAAGCAAAGAGTTAGCCAACAGAGGCTTGAACTGCAGCAGCAAATGGGTTTGCAAAAACAAACCACATTGCCATACCTAAAACGATCATTGGAAACGCTTCCATCAGACCACCAGTGAATAACATCTGACCCATAAGTTGTGGGCGCATTTCTGGTTGGCGGGCAATACCTTCAAGGAATTTAGAACAAATCAGTCCCCATCCTAAAGCTGAACCCAGACCTGCTGCCGCCAGAATAATTCCGACAGCTATCGCAGTT
>JADGEK010000199.1 GCA_016744395.1 Gammaproteobacteria bacterium
ATTGAGTATGATGAAACAGAAACCATTTTCATTAATCCCACTAAAAAGAAAACTGAAGATTATATTACAGGAAGGTATGGTTAAACATGTTACCCACAGCAGAAGAGAAATTAAAAACGATTCAACGTGACATTATTATTTTAGGACAACTTGTTCTGGCAAGTAACCAACAAATACTGGATGGGCTGATTAAATGTAAGCCTTGTCATCTTGACGATGTTAACAAAATCAAAAAACAGGAACGTTATGATCGAATTGATATTATTGATGATAATATCATTAAGTTTTTTGCTCTGTATACACCAGAAGCCAGAGATTTAAGACTTCTGGTTGCTTTTTTAAAGCTGACTAATGAATTTGATCGCATTGCGAATAGCTGTAATTCATTTATCCGTGATTTCCCCAGAGCTCTTGCTGATGGGGTTGATAAAGATTTTATTCTTGAATATGCCATTCCATTACAAAAAACATCTGTTTCTGCATTGAGTAGCGCATTAAAATTAATTGAGTTGGAAGATGTGGAACAAGTTGAAGGTGAATATAAAAATGTGGTCGTGGAAGAAGGTAAAAATGATGAACTCTATCAAATCATCGAAAAGAACCTTCTGAAAAAAATTAATAAAGATCTTAATCTTTCTCAGGCTTACCAGGATATTATGCAGGCTCTGAGACGTCTTGAGAAAATAGCTGATCGCGCATTAAGCATTGCTTCTTTAATGCATTATGCAAAAGTAGGTGGCACCATTTCTAAAGCATAAAACCGAATAAATAATTATTTTTTTATTCGATTTTATCATTTAAGGATTATTTTTCAGGAGAAACAAATGCTGGCACACTTTATAAAAGAAGAAGAAGGGATTATTCGAAGAAACATTCTTCTTATGGGGTACAATACAAGAGAAGCAATTGTCAAAGCAATGCAATGTTATAATACTCAAGATCATGCTTTAGCAGACGAGGTGATCAAGAATGATGTAATTATTGATCAGCAGCAAACTGAAATTGAAACGGATTGTATTAAAGTCATTGCTACCCAACAGCCAGTTGCCAATGATTTACGTGAATTTCTTTCAGATATGAATATTGCAATGGAACTTGAACGTATTGCAGATTATGCCGTATCAATTTCAAAAATTGTTCAAAAAATGCCCGCAGGTAAGGTATATCTTGATAATGATATTCTTTTAATGGCAGAAAAATGTGTCTCAATGCTTGATGAAATTTTATTGAGTTATGCTGAGCAAGACTCAAATAAAGCAAATAAAGTGTCCCTTAAAGATTCTGAAATTGACTTACTCGAACATAATCTTAATGATAAACTGATTAAATTAATGAAGTCAGAGCCCGAAAATTCAGTCTATTACACGTATCAATTATGGATTATTCGACAGTTAGAGCGTATTGGTGATCGTGTGACTAATATTGGTGAAAGTGTCATTTTTCTTTCTACTGGGAAATTAGTTAACTTTGATTAATGGAAGTCCAATATGTTATTTCAGAGAATTTAATTTACTAAGCTATCGGTTTAAATGAGTCGTTTTGAACGATTTTTTATAAACGGAAAATGGGCGACACATACTATTATTAAGTCATTGCATTTGTGATATATCGTTCTACTTTCTTCGATTTTATTTTATCAACCGAAACTAAAACTAATCCGTCAATACAATCGCTAAAATTAGGATCAATACTAAATGTGATAAACTGACTGCCATTTATCTCATCTGAACTGTCACATAGTTCTGAATATTGTTTATAGAGTGTGGGAACTTTGACATTTAATGCGTCCAGAAAATAGTTTAATTTTTTAAAATTGGACTTATAATCACCTGTAAATAAATCATGATATTTACTACTGACAATATATGGAATTTTAGCTTCAGCTAAAGATTTGTTTGAAGCAAATTGCTGCATATAAAATGCTATCAATAATTGTTTTGCTTCTTCTGGATAGGCATTGCTTAAACTGACTGGTCCAAACATATATTTTATTTCAGGTCGCGTTCGCAAATAAGCACCGATTCCAAACCATAGATAGTCAAGACTCCTTCGGCCCCAATATCTTGGTTGGACAAAACTTCTACCTAATTCAATCGCCAACGGAAAATAGCTGGCCATTTCTGGTTTTAAATGAAATAAAGTACTACTATATAGGCCATCAATGTCTTTTTCTTCAATGATTTTTTGACATTCACCCAGTCGATATGCACCGATGATTTCTAAATCATTTTCATCCCATAAGATAATGTGTTTGTAATAACTATCAAAGACATCCAAATCTTTACTGCATCCAGTACCTTCTTCTACTGATCGAAAT
>JADGEK010000129.1 GCA_016744395.1 Gammaproteobacteria bacterium
GGCATGAAATACCACCGTTATTGGCATCTTAAGGCTTGTCGTGATCCCGATAAATCCGACTGGTCTGAGGCTGACTGGACTGAAGCCATTCATGACAGCCTGATGTCAGCAGTCAAAAAGCGCATCAGTGTGGCTGATGTGCCCGTAGGTGTTTTGCTTTCAGGTGGTCTGGACTCCAGTTTGTTAGTGGCTTTGCTGGCTGAAGCAGGAGTTAATGACTTACGTACCTTCTCCATTGGTTTTAATGATATTGGTGATGAGCAGGGCAGTGAGTTTGAATACAGTGATCAAGTCGTTGATCGTTATGGCACCCTCCATCATAAATACATGATACCCAATCATGCGGTGCTGGACAGATTGCCTGAAGCGATTACTCATATGGCTGAACCCATGGTTGGTCAGGATGCGGTGGCTTTTTATTTACTGTCAGAGAAAGTATCTCAAGAAGTGAAGGTTGTGCAAAGTGGTCAGGGCGCAGATGAAGTTTTTGCGGGCTATTTTTGGTATCCACAAATGGATGAAGCGGCCAACCATAAAAAAGGCAGTGAAGTGGATCATTTTGCGCCTTATTATTTTGATCGTTCTCATGAAGAGTTTTTGTCAGCGGTTACGAAACGCTACCATGGTAAAGATCACACCAGTGAACTGGTTAATAACTTATTAACAGCCCCTTATGCAGATGATTTTCTTGATAAAGTGTTGCGTATGGATACGACGACTTTGATTGTCGATGACCCTGTGAAACGAGTTGATAATATGACGATGGCCTGGGGGCTTGAGGCCAGAGTGCCCTTTCTGGATCATCATCTGGTTGAGCTTGCAGCGCAAATGCCAGCGCATTATAAAATTGGTCAGCATGGTGGTAAGCACATTCTTAAGAATATTGCCCGAGGCAAAATTCCTGATGCTGTGATTGATCGCCCTAAGGGCTATTTTCCCATGCCTGCTTTGAAATATGTTCGGGGCGAATTTCTGGATATGATGTCAGATGTCCTGACCTCTCAGCGCTGTCGCGAGCGCGGAATCTTTGAACCAGCCTACATAAAGCGTTTATTAAAGAACCCTGAATCAGAAGAGAATATGACTCGCCTTAAAGGCAGTAAACTCTGGCACATGGCTTTATTGGAAATGTGGCTGCAGACTCACGTTTAAGGATGATTTTTAAGTTCAACATCCATAATTGCTTTTCTTTTATCTCTTGAATTTCTGATCTCCTAGCCTTATATAAGAACTAACTTATTAAATGGTCAACTTTTGAGCCATTTTTCAAATCGTTTTTAACCAATAGAATGAGGTCAAGACCTATGGACGTAATGCAACGCATTGATGATGCAGTTAAAAGTAATTCAATTGTTATTTTCATGAAGGGCACACCACAGATGCCTTCTTGTGGATTTTCTGCTCGTGCAGTTGAAGCTTTGATCAGTACTGGTGTTGAGTTTTCTTACGTCAACGTTTTGACCGATCCTGAAATTTTTGAAAATCTGCCACGCTATGCTGATTGGCCTACATTTCCACAAATTTACATTGGTCATGAATTAACGGGCGGTGGTGATATTATTTTGGAAATGGTTCAAAACGGTCAACTTAAAGGTGTTTGTGAAGATGCCATTGCGGCTGATACAAAAGCTTAAAGGGCACTGCTGATGTACTAAAAAGCAGTGGGCTTGCTCAGAATGATTTATTCTTTTATTTTTTTCTTTACAGAGAAAATGACATAGAGGTAATTTGGTTTGTTTGTTGATGTATTTTAGGGTTCAACAGACAAAACGAAGTGCGGACCTGCTAGCTATTCCTGAATACCCGCAATGGCGGTAGAGTGGGTAGCAATACCCTTAATGTGAAGAAATATAATTCAGTACTATTAATCTGTTCTTTTAAACTGTGTGTGATTGCATGAAGAGCAGGGAGGGATTCTGCCAGCTTTGTGAAAATGCAGTTCTTTGCCACAATTAGTGCAAACCAGAGTGCCGATACTGGTGACTTCGCCCGTGTGCCATTCATTGGCCATATCTTCTATGTGGTTCAGCTCTTCACGAGTTTTATCCGCCATATTGGAAAAAACGGAGAGCAGTTTTTCTTCGACCTGATGCATATCAAACTCAAGCCATTCCTTAAAGCTTTTATTGTTCACTTCCATTTTACTGGCAGCATCGTGTAAATCGCGTTTTACATAACGAGAAATGAGGTCGACTTCTTCTTTGCTCCATTCCTGCAATTCGGTTAAAAATTCTTCAGTGTCTTTGACGCCGTTAATGAACATTGGACCTGCTTTTTCATCGGCTTTTTCAGACCACTCTGAGAGCTTGTCCAACATCGTGTTATAACCTTTGACCAGCTTATCAGTGGCACCGTCAAAGCTGTTTTTCTGATTGCTTTCCTGACTCATGTGCTTATCCTTTGAAATTGAGTTATTTTATACCTTAAGTATAGCTGAAAATGGAATTACTTGAACTAGAATTAATGTTACAATTCTTCGCTTATGTAAAAAAGATTAGAAAAATTGAGATCCAGGAAAAATTAATGAGTCAGGCGTATAACCCAAAGCAGATTGAACTTGATGCACAACGCTATTGGGAAGAAAACAGAGTGTTTAATGTCACCGAAGATGAGACTAAGGAAAAATACTATTGTCTCTCTATGTTTCCTTACCCAAGCGGACAATTGCATATGGGTCATGTGCGAAACTATTCTATTGGTGATGTATTATCACGATTTATGCGTATGCAGGGTAAAAATGTATTACAACCAATGGGGTGGGATGCTTTTGGCTTGCCTGCTGAAAATGCCGCCATGAAGCACAAAGTTGCACCAGGTAAATGGACTCGTGAAAATATCTCCTATATGCGCGATCAGTTAAAACGACTGGGCTTTGGCTATGACTGGGAGAGAGAAGTTGCGACGTGTGAGCCTGACTATTACCGCTGGGAACAATGGTTATTTACTCGATTGTTTGAAAAAGGTGTGGTTTATAAAAAGAATGCCATCGTTAACTGGGATCCCGTTGATCAGACAGTGTTAGCGAATGAACAGGTCATTAATGGCCGTGGCTGGCGCTCTGATGCGCTGGTTGAGCGAAAAGAGATCCCTCAATGGTTTTTGAAAATTACTGACTATGCTGAAGAATTACTCACTGATATAGACCAATTGGATGGCTGGCCTGAACAGGTTCGTACTATGCAAAAAAATTGGATTGGTCGCTCAGAAGGTGCTGAAATTACTTTTGATGTGCTTGATTCTGAAGATGCAGTAAAAGTGTTTACCACCAGAGTTGATACTTTGATGGGGGTGACTTATGTGGCTGTGGCTGCAGAACATCCTTTAAGTGTAAAAATGGCTGAGACGAATGCCCAACTTCAGGCGTTTATTGCTGAAGCCAAGGTGATGTCCACGGCAGAAGCTGATATGGAAACCATGGAAAAGAAAGGCATGGATATTGGCTTGAAGGCCATTCACCCAATTACGGGTGAGCAGATACCAGTGTACACCGCTAATTTTGTTTTGATGGGCTATGGCGAAGGGGCAGTCATGTCGGTGCCTGCTCATGATCAACGAGATTATGAATTTGCTAAAAAATATGGACTGCCAATTCATCAGGTGATAGCACCTGCAGAAGGCGCTGTTGACACTGATTGTGATTTAGAACAACAGGCATTTACAGAAAAAGGTGTTTTAGTGAATTCAGCCGAATTTGATGGCTTGACGTCACTTGAAGCGATGTCAAAAATCCCTGAAGCACTGGAAAAAATTAATAAAGGCAATAAACGCGTTCAATATCGTCTACGTGACTGGGGTGTTTCTCGTCAGCGCTATTGGGGGACACCGATCCCTATTATTAATTGTCCTGAATGTGGTTCTTTGCCCGTTCCAGAAGGCGATTTACCTGTAAAATTGCCAGTGGATGTAGTGATTACTGGAGAAGGTTCTCCAATTAAGAGCATGCCTGAATTTTATCAATGCCAGTGCCCAAAGTGTGGTGGTGATGCTGAGCGTGAAACGGATACTTTTGATACCTTTATGGAATCTTCATGGTACTACGCACGCTATTGTTCGCCAGGCAATGATAATGCCATGTTGGATGATCGTGCTAAATATTGGGGTCCTGTGGATCAATATGTCGGTGGCATCGAACATGCTATTTTACACTTATTGTATTCCCGGTTTTTTCACAAATTGATGCGAGATGAAGGTCTGGTCGATGGTGATGAGCCATTTAAAAACCTGCTGACTCAGGGAATGGTACTCAAAGATGGTGCCAAGATGTCCAAGTCAAAAGGTAATACAGTTGATCCGCAAGGTATTATTGATAAATATGGTGCTGATACCGCACGCTTATTCATGATGTATGCTGCACCACCTGAACAGTCATTAGAATGGTCGGACAGTGGTGTTGAAGGCCAGTTTAAGTTCTTAAAGCGCTTATGGAAAACCGTTTCTGATCATGTTGAACTTGGCAATGTGGTCACACTTGATGTGAATGCTCTGGATAAGGACGGCAAAAAATTACGTCATAAACTGCATCAGACAATAGGTGCTGTTGAAGATGATATTGGCCGTCGCCATACCTTTAACACGGCCATTGCAAAAGTACGTGAACTGTTAAATATGATGGATAAAATGTCTGGAAATCTGGATAATTCTGAACAGGGCCGAGCATTAAAACAAAATGTACTAGAGCATGTTTTATTGATGTTATCACCGATAGTGCCTCACATTAGTCACCAATTGTGGCAAGTTTTAGGGCATGAAACCGCCATTGTTAAT
This sequence comes from Gammaproteobacteria bacterium, assembly GCA_016744395.1. GTDB lineage: Bacteria > Pseudomonadota > Gammaproteobacteria > GRL18 > GRL18 > GRL18. Next base: position 4,765 of record JADGEK010000129.1, read on the forward strand.
GAACTTTGGCCTCAAGTGGATGAGTCCGCATTAGTTGAAGACTCAATTCAATATATTGTTCAAGTGAATGGTAAATTGCGTGATAAGCTGGAAGTTTCAGCTGATGCTGATAAAGACCGCATAGAGAAATTAGCGCTTGAAACCGATGGTGCCATGAGAAATACTGAAGGCAAAACCATACGAAAAATTATTGTTGTACCAGGGAAACTGGTTAATATTGTTGCAAACTAGGAACTACAATGAATCAAATTAATCATATGAGAAGCAGCTTTGTGCTGCTGATGGCTCTTATTGTTACAGGCTGTGGGTTTCACTTACGGGGCGATATTGTTTTACCTGCACTATATGATCGAGTTCATATAGTGGCTATGGGTAATACCCAAGTGGCTAATGCCTTAACGGATGCGCTGCGCAATGTGGGCAGTCAGATTGTTGCTTCTCCAGAGGATTCAACTTCAGTCGTAACGATTTTGTCCAGTGGTACACAGCGTAAGGCGCTTAATGTCGGTGGTAAGTCGATCAGAGAGTATGAATTACAATTAGATGCCTCCTTTGTTGTCCAGGACAATAAAGGTGTGCAGCTTTCTGAACAACAAACAGTCACGGTGATTCGAAACTTTCAAAATGATCCTAATGATGTACTGGGTAAAGACAATGAAGAACAGCTTATTCGCAGTGAAATGGTGCAGCCTGCTGTTTTTCAGATTCTACGCCGTATGAAAGCAATTGCTCAATAATGCTGAGTCAACTCTCAGCGATCAACTTTAAATAGAAGCTAAACAAATTCGATGCAAATAAGAGCTGAGCAGCTTCGAAATGATCTCAAAGCAAGACAGCACCCTGTCTATATGGTGTATGGTGAAGAACCTCTGCAACATAGAGAAGCAGTTGATATGCTGCGTAAGGCAGCGAAATACTACGGCTATGAAGAGCGAGAAATATATACGGCTGATGCTGGCTTTGATTGGGGCTTATTGATTAGCGCAGCAAATGAACTGTCTTTATTTGCCAGTAAGAGACTCATTGAAATTCACATGCCTACAGGCAAGCCCTCAGATAAGGGCATTGCCTTAATTCAATATTGTGAACATCTGCCTGAAGATATTATTTTACTCATTATTGCAGGAAAAGTAGAGTCAGCTACTCGAAAGAGTAAGTGGTTTAAAGCGGTTGATAATGTGGCAGGCATTATTTCTGTTTGGCCAATTGAAGGTCAGCAACTGAATCAGTGGTTACAACGTCGTTTGCAAGTCAAAGGGCTGACTTTAGGCAGTGATTCAATACAATTAATTAATGATCGAGTGGAAGGCAATCTATTGGCTGCTGATCAGGAAATTGAAAAACTCAGTCTTTTACACCCTGTTGTTTCATCCGCTAATACTTCGTTAGGGAATGATCAGAAAGCGACCGCTATGACAATAGCGCTGGATTATGAGCAGGTGTCAGAGGCTGTTTTTGATAGCGCCCGTTTTAATCTGTTTGATTTGTTTGACTGTTCTTTATCGGGCGATTTAAAAAGAGCATCACGAATGTTGTCTGGTCTGCAACAGGAAGGCTTATCAATTATTTTAATTATGTCCTTGTTCACCAGAGAAGTACGATTGCTGGCAAAAATGTCAGCAGCATTGTACCCCAATAACGGAGCAGGACAGCAACTGAATATTGAAGCTGCTATGAAAGGGGTTTATATTTTTCCAAAACGCAAACCTCTTATTACTCAGGCTTTGCGTAAAACACGACCGGAACTCTGGCAAGGGTTACTTAAGCAGCTTTTGCAAGTAGACAAAATGGCAAAAGGCGCAGAGCAAGGTGATCCCTGGGATATGATGCAGCTGATTTTGGCTCGTGTGGCGGGCAAAAATTATTTATACAATATTTAATGCCCGCATCAAAGCCAGTCATTGCGTTATTGGGCTCATGACTGCGTCAAAATCGCCCAATAACGCAATGACTGGCTCTGATGCTCAGGAATACCCTTTAGGAATCTTTATTTAGCATAATTTTAAGAGAAAAATGATGGATATAAAACAATACATGGCTCAAGTGGGTCAGCGGGCACGACAAGCTTCCAGAGCATTGGTGAAAGCGAACAGCAATACAAAAAACAAAGCGCTCTTATCAATTGCTGATTTACTGGAATCAGCAATGGCAATATTGATTGCAGAAAATGATAAAGATTTGAAGGCAGGCAAAGAAAAAGGACTGGATGATGCTTTACTCGATCGTCTGGCACTGAATGAAGAGCGCATACAGGGTATGGCTGAAGGGCTTAGACAAATTGCGGCATTGCCTGACCCAGTTGGCGAAATCTCAGATATGAACTATCAGCCATCGGGGTTGCAGATTGGTAAAATGCGAGTGCCTCTAGGGGTTATTGGTATCATTTATGAGTCCAGACCAAATGTGACCGCAGATGCTGCTGCACTTTGTATGAAATCGGGTAATGCCGCTATTTTACGGGGTGGCTCAGAGGCACTTAACTCCAATCAGGCGATAGCCGCTTGCATTAAACAAGGGCTGGAACTGGCTGGTTTACCAGCAGATGTTGTGCAAGTGATTGAAACCACGGATAGAGAAGCTGTGGGTGAACTGATCACTATGCAAGAATATGTGGATGTGATTGTGCCTCGTGGTGGTAAAGGCTTGATTGAGCGTATTAGTGGTAATTCTCGCGTGCCTGTTATTAAACACCTCAATGGTATTTGCCATGTTTATATTGATGGTAAAGCAGACCGCAAAAAGGCCATTGACATTGCCTACAATGCCAAGACACACCGCTATGGTGTGTGTAATGCCATGGAAACATTATTGATTGATAGCGCTGTGGTTGATGAGATTTTACCTGAACTGGCAAAACAATATGAGCAGGAAGGGGTTGAATTACGTTGTTGTGAACGCAGTGCATCGACATTGTCTTCACTCAACACTGTCATGGCAACAGAAGAGGATTGGGATACAGAATATTTATCACCTATTTTATCAATTCGTGTGGTCGAAGGTATGGATGAAGCCATTGAACATATTTTTCAACACAGTTCCGGGCATACCGAGTCAATCATTACTGAAGATTTCAGTCGGGCACGTCGCTTCCTGGCGGAAGTTGACTCCAGTTCAGTTATGGTGAATGCTTCAACTCGTTTTGCTGATGGTTTTGAGTATGGTCTGGGAGCAGAAATTGGTATCAGCACTGACAAGATTCATGTCCGTGGGCCAGTAGGGTTGGAAGGTTTGACATCACAAAAATATATTGTTTTGGGTGATGGCCATATTAGGAAATAAACGGCCGCTTAAAAAGCCAATTGGTATTTATGGTGGGACCTTTGATCCCATTCATTACGGACACCTGAGGCCCAATCTGGAGTTGTGTGAAATTCTGGAGCTGGATCACGTTCGTTTTATACCAGCTTTTTTACCACCCCATAAAGATGAACCGCAGACATCCGTTGCGCAGCGGTTGGAAATGGTGGCCCAGGCAATCAGTGAAGAAAAATACTTTGTTTTAGATGATCGAGAAATAAAACGAGGTGGTGCTTCCTATACGGTGGATACCTTAAAAAGTCTTCGCCAGGATTATCCTGATCAGCCATTATGTTTATTGATGGGAATGGATGCTTTTGCAGGTATTGATCGTTGGTATCAATGGGAAGAATTACTGCATTATGCACATATTATTGTGAGTCAGAGACCTGAAACGGATTTTGATGATCAAAAACAATGGCCTGAAGCCATACAAAACTTTTATTTAACCCATAAGGCTGATCGGAATGCAATTCAACAGTCTTTGTGTGGTCACATTAGACTTGAACCTGTGACTCAGTTGTCCATATCGGCGACAGATATTAGAAATAGGTTAAAAAATAAACAATCAATTCGGTTTTTAATGCCAGAGAGCATTATTAGCCTGATTAAGTACTATAATCTGTATAGATAAATCCCAGTATCATGGGTATAGAGAACACTTTAACAAGAAAGAAGGTAACTGAATTTCAATGAATTTAGATGAATTAAAGGTGCTGGCAGTCAATGCAGTAGAAGACGTAAAGGCATTTGATGTCAATGTGGTTGATGTCATGGGACGAAGCAGCGTGAGTGATGTGTTAGTGTTTGCCAGTGGCCGCTCTGATCGGCAAGTTAAATCCATTGCAAACAATGTCGTGCTTGAAGCCAAAAAAGCAGGACTCGTCCCTTTGGGTGTTGAAGGCTTAAATACGGGTGATTGGGTGTTAGTTGATCTGGGTGATGTCGTGGTACATGTCATGTTACCCCAGGTGAGAGATTATTATGGAATTGAGCGTATGTGGGATGTTGATAACCCTGACTACGATGACGGTTCAGGTGATGAAGATAAATAATAATTAGCTGAACATTGAGAAAATAATATGAATATATACTTACTGGCTGTTGGCAATAAAATGCCCGATTGGGTCAGCAAGGGATATAATGAGTATGCAAAACGCCTTAATGGTGACTGTCACCTTAAACTGGTTGAAATAGCCCCTGGTAAACGGGGTAAAAATGCGGATCTGGTTAGAATAAAAAAAACAGAAGGTGATAAACTGATTGAGGCCATTCCCAAAGGGTGTCTGGTGGTTGCTTTGGAAGTAAAAGGGAAACCCTGGAGCACTGAAGTATTGTCAAAACAACTGGATAATTGGTTACACAGTGGTCAAGACATAGCCTTACTCATTGGTGGCCCAGAAGGATTAAGTGGGGCCTGTGTTGCTAAAGCGGATGTTAAGTGGTCACTCTCTCCATTAACACTGCCTCATCCATTGGTGAGAGTATTATTAAGTGAACAAATTTACAGGGCTTATAGTATTCTTAAAAATCATCCATACCACCGATGACTACAGGCTTCTCTATCAATCTATTTGAAAACAT
>JADGEK010000033.1:0-1718 GCA_016744395.1 Gammaproteobacteria bacterium
GGAATTACTCAATCCAGAAGAACAGACAATTCAAAGCCAATCAGAACACAATAAAACCCTGGACGTCAGCATTAATATTAATGTGCATCGCATCACTGATAAGAAAATCATTCGATTAGTCGAATCTGTAAAACGATTATTAACAAAAAATAAGCTTGACTTCTCTATTTCCACATCCGAAGTCAAAACAGTCTTTCAATATTCAAATGATGAGGAATAATATTGAATGTTAATTAGAGCTTAGTGCTGTTTCTTTTGCTGCTAAATTCACATTCAATATTACGGTTTCTATTTTCTTTTCCATTGTCCTGATGTTGATTGATACATCCAGCCTGATGATATTTTATTTATCCAGGTTTTACTGAAGGTTTTCTGGATGTCGGCTTGCCATTCAGGATGGCCATTTGCATTGGCAATTTCAGAATAAAGTGCCATACGATCATTGTTTTCAGAGCGAATTAATTTTTTAACTGTTGATTTTTGCTTGACTGATAAGCCAGCATTACTGACACTAGCAATCAAACCATTATTGGTAAAGCCAACTGCACCAGAACTGTAAAAAGGACGAAGTTTGGACTGACGTTTTTCCATACTTTTTCGTATAGAATTTATTTTTGATGAATTAATTGAAATGTCAGCCTGACCCGCTTCAGCAACAGGAACCACAAAATCTACAATGGCAAGTAATAATTCAGAAGCATACGCTTGAGAAGCATAGTATTGCTTTTGATGTAAAGGACCCAGATTTATTTGACTTTGATTATTCTGCATCTCACTGGTTTTTTTGTCTTTTGTTGCATCTGGCACATCGGATTGCAAAACATCATTGACAATTTGTTCAGCCACTTTTTCTGCAGCGGCTGCAGGGAAATAGATATTAATTGTTACACAAGAAATCACTGTTAAACTGATAAGCATCACAGAAAGGAACTGGTAGAATGACTGATAATTTTTATCCGATGATTTGATAAAAGACAATGAATTTATTTCCATGATTAAACCTTTTGTTTGAGTTGATACCCAAACAACCTGAGTTTCCAGATGGCTTGAGTATAAATTGTAATATTTAACACATTATCTAAATAGCTGTCCCTAAATTATAAAAAATTTCAGAGGAAAATCTATATAAGAGTAGTATTCACCATAATGCCAGGTATTTATTACTGTCTATATAGAGTATTTCATACTAAGACTGAATATAAACTGAATACTGAAAAAATCTACTCAATGACTGCTTCATTTGCCAGTTGAATTGCTTTAAGACGTGATGTCAGCACTTTCCAATTCACCTGACGTTGAAACCCCATCACATCAATTCGTGGAATTCCGCCACCTTTCACAATGTAATAGCTATCTCCCTTTGGCTCAACACCTGACATACGACAAATGTTATTTTTAAGTTTACAACTTAAACCAATTTTGTCATAGCGAAAAGTTTCAAAAAAGCGGAGAAAACTTCTGGATAAGAGACCTGAAGCACCTCCAAGACTGGATAAATTATCTATGGCTCTCTGGCTGATACGATGACTGCTTTTATCATTCTCTGGCGTTCGTACATAAGCATCAAAGGCAACAGGTTCCCAGGCACTTAATTCCAGGCCTGATAATTTACCCTCAACTCGTCCTTGAATCTCACCAAAATTATAGGTTTTAGTCAATGATTCCAGGTTCAGATTATTAAGATCGATATTGGCAAACAATTGAGCATAATCCTGTAA
>JADGEK010000033.1:1818-4955 GCA_016744395.1 Gammaproteobacteria bacterium
TCATTAATTTTGATTTCAGCAGCAAGACTGTCTAAAGTGGTTTCATTGTTTAGAGATAGACGCGCATGAGAATTAATTGAAAACAAGCCTTTTGAGCTCAAGTCAAAAAGCAAAATATTAATTGCCTGCGGTTCATAAGTTAAATTCACCCGTAAGCGTTCTTTACCATTGAGAACAACATAAAGATCATTTTGTATGAGCTCACCACTTAAAGCATCAATGGTGAGTGACACTTTATATTTTTTTAGTTCTTTTGCCTTTGCAAACTGATTATTTTTCTTCATTAAATGAATGGCCAAATCAAATTTTAAGGCTAATTTTTCAGCCAGATCTTCTCCATATTGATACTGAACATTGTCAAATTGTCCCTTGGCTTGAACATTATCCAGATTGAACTGAGTTTCATTGTTTGAGTCAGAGTAAAGCATTCCAGAGCCCTGACCAGAAAAACTGACGCTTCCGCCCAGGCTTTCCAAAACACCTGAATTCTTATTCTTAGGTAAATAAGCCTCTAAATATTGACTCAAATAACGATAGGCCACTTGCTCTATTTGAAAATTGGTTTGCCAATGACTGTCGTGCATAACAAAAGAAATTGAGACATGGCCAGTACCGACATTTGCGTTGTTAATTGAAATATTTACATTGTTGTTTACCAGGTCGTAATTAAATGAAAATTGCGCGGAAGTAATTTCGTCAGCAATAAATCCTTTTAAAGAAAGCATTCCTTGAATACATTGGAGATTCTTTTGATCAAATAAAAAATCATTACACTCCATGCTTAAAGTTGATATTTGTTTAAAAGGTTGGGGTAAATCCAGAGTCGTTAAATCAAATTGTAATTTAACGGGTGTTGAGCTTAGATCAAGAGACAGTCTTAATTGATCTAATTTAAGTTGTCTGAGTAATTGACCTGATTGTTTAGAGGATGAATTAGATTTAATGCCATCAACTTCAGGCTGAGATAATGATTGATCAATTAGAATTTGTTGAATAGACAGTTCAATAGAGTCTATGGCAAGACAATGATTCATTATCAACAGACAAGAAATAAAGATTAATGCTTCAATATTTTGTAATACTAAACACCTTCTTGTCCATTTTATCTGCATATGATCCGTTTATTCGTAATAACAAGAGTCTAAAAAATTCAGTTAAGCAGGAAAAACACCCGTTGACAGATACCGATCTCCCCTATCACAAATGATAGCGACAATGGTGGCATTTTCAACAGTTTCTGACAATTTAAGTGCTGCAGCAACTGCACCTCCTGATGACACACCAGCAAAAATGCCTTCTTGCGCCGCCAGTTGTCTGACAGTATTTTCAGCATCTTCCTGATTCACATCCATCAGCGTATTAATTTCATCAGGATGATAAATTTTAGGAAGATATTCTTCAGGCCAACGTCGAATACCTGGAATTTTTGAGCCATCTTCAGGCTGAACGCCAATTATTTGTATATCAGGATTTTTTTCTTTTAGAAAACGAGCCGTTCCCATAATGGTACCCGTAGTACCCATTGCACTCACAAAGTGGGTAATTTCTCCTCCAGTATCACGCCAAATCTCAGGTCCTGTACCCAAGTAATGCGCCACTGGATTATCCTCATTGGAAAATTGATCCAGAATAATACCTTCGCCATTTTCTTCCATTTGACGTGATCGATCTATGGCTGCTTCCATACTGCCTTCCGCTGGTGTTAAAACAATTTCAGCACCATAGGCTTTCATACTACCGCGACGTTCTTCACTCATGTTATCAGGCATGATCAGAATAATCTTATAACCCTTTATGGCTGCGGCCATTGCAAGAGCAATACCTGTATTTCCGCTGGTGGCTTCGATGAGTGTATCACCTGGTTTTATATCACCACGCTGTTCAGCACGACTGATCATACTGACTGCGGGCCGGTCTTTTACAGAGCCTGCAGGATTATTACCTTCAAGTTTTACAAGAATTTGATTATTCGTCTGACCAGGTAATCGTTGTAGTCTAACAAGTGGTGTATTGCCAACAAACTGTTCGATAGTAGGATATTTCATTGTTTTCCAGATATTTTTTATCGCATGTCAATTTGACTGCCAAAATTTTAAAAAATTAAATACAATTCAAAGGTTATTCTAGCGCTTTATGATATATTCGACAAACAGGGAAGGAAGGAATTTATTTAACTGAGCTGTATATTAAATAATAAATACCCACCTATTATTAAAATACTCATAATTTAAGGATGTCTATGTCTGATACATTGGCGGTTCTTGACAAAACAATGGCCTTGAAAGCCGTCTCTGGAAATGAAAAACTGGCAGACGATTTATTAGCAATGTTCATAAAAGAATTGCCTGCTTATAAGTTACTCATAGAGCAAGAGTTTAGTAATGATAATAAAGATGAATTACGTAATGTTATTCATAAAATTCATGGTGGTCTACGCTATCTTGGTGCACCCGCATTATTAGACATTATTGCGCCAACCGATCATGATATATTCAATTTACCAGATGCACAATTAAAACATAATATCGATATTATATTTAAAGAAATTGATCGCGTACTCTCACAAGAAAAGTATTTATAAACATAGATTTATATTAATAATTAGACAATTAACATTAACATCAATGATTAATTTTTAACCATTTCTATTGTTTAGATTATCCATATATACTAAAATAGATAAGTATCTTTTAGTCTCTATGGATGAATGGGAGTGACCTATCATGGATAATCAATTGCCCAATATTGATGAATTAATCAAAATGGCAAACAATGAGCCTGAACAGCTCGAAATCTTGCGCTCAAAATTAGCCACTCAACTAATTGAAAATGCACCTCAGCATTACCATAAAAGATTGCATGGCTTACAGTTCCAAATTGATATGGAACGTAGAAAAACGAATAATCCATTACACTGCTGCATAAAAATTTCAGAAATGATGTTAGACAGCTACCAAAATTTGCAGACAGCAATTCATACTTTGGATGAAACAAAAAACCAAACCAAAGACGAGTTTTTAAGATCCAATAACATCACACAACATTCCGCTGAAATAATTAATTTCCAAATTTCACAAAAAGCCTAGCGTGCGACACCGCTCGTCAATTGTATTTTCCATTGGATAGAGCCCTTAGCA
>JADGEK010000033.1:5055-46187 GCA_016744395.1 Gammaproteobacteria bacterium
GTATAGAGCCTTCAGCTGGCAAAGAGCCTTCAGCGGGTAAAGAATCATAAGCAGACACCAGTACAGAATCATCCAATAAAACATAAGTTTCAATGTCTCTACCCTGCCCCGATGATAATCGGGTATCAATTTTATGTGACTTTTCTAATAACGATTGACAAGACTCATAAGTCACTTCTTTTATAGGTGTACTTTTAACAGAGGCATTATTAATACGAGAAAAATCTTCTGGACAGAGATAAAAATGAATATTCAAGTTAATGGATTGTAAGCGATGTTTATTTGACAGATTTTGTAAATGACCTGTCAATTTATGATAGTAACCATATGCCAGACTGTGAGATACATTACTTAATTGAATTTCACTGACAGGTATAAGACTCTTTTTTTGTTCATCACGGCTATCGGTTTGAAAATAGAAAAATACAGTAACCAGGATCATTAAAACAGACAAAGTGATGATCACTTCACCGAAAACAGGCCTCCTAACAGTAATATAGACCAGTAAAAAAATAACAATTAAAGCAACAACCGCACCGATTACAAATGCCATTTAATGACTCCACCTCATTTTGTATGAAACAGTCAAGCTATCTTAGATATGTTGACTGTTTTATCCTGAATTTTCTGTCCTGTGTAACATAAGCTAATCAGATAAACTAACACGACGTTGTTGAACCGCTTCAGAAAGCTTTGTCAAAACTTCTAAGCTATCGTCCCAGTTAATACATTCATCAGTAATACTTTGGCCATACACAAGCTCATCTTTATTCACACAATTTTGACGACCTTCAACCAAATGGCTTTCAACCATCACGCCAATGATACGTTGATCACCTTCAGATATTTGTTGTGCTACATTTTCTGCAACATCAATTTGCTTCTTAAATTGTTTCTGGCTATTAGCATGACTGAAATCAATCATAAGGTTGGCTTTAATATTAGCCCCTTCCAATTCTGAAGCCACTTTTTCAACATGTGAAGCATCATAATTGGGCTCTACACCACCGCGTAAAATAATATGACAATCGTCATTACCTGATGTATTAAAAATAGCTGACTTACCCTGTTTTGTCACTGATAAAAAAACATGAGGACGGCTAGCAGAGGAAATAGCATCAATGGCAACGCGAACTCCTCCATCTGTTGCATTTTTAAAACCGACAGGACAGGATAAACCCGAAGCAAGCTCTCTATGCACCTGACTTTCGGTTGTACGAGCACCAATCGCTCCCCAACTAATCAGATCAGCCACATATTGAGGTGAAATCAGATCTAAAAATTCTGTCGCAGTGGGAACCCCCATATCATTGACTGTCACTAAAAGATCACGAGCAATTCCCAGACCATAATTGATTTCAAATGAACCATCCAGTTTGGGATCATTAATGAGCCCTTTCCAACCAACCGTTGTGCGTGGTTTTTCAAAATAAACTCGCATAATAATCAATAAGTCTTTTTCCAGCTTTTCACGAGCTGTTTTTATAAGATGCGCGTATTCTTTGGCTGCTTTGACATCATGGATGGAACAAGGACCGATAATGACAATCAATCGATCATCATTACCCATCAGGATATCATGAATTTGTGTTCTGGCATCAGTCACCGTTTTTTGGACGTTTTCAGTGCTTTTAAACTGCTTATGTATCTCTTCAGGTGCAATAACCTCATTCATACCTTGAATGCGTAAATCATCAGTGACAAATTTCATACCATACTTCCAACAGACTAAATTATAATAGCGGAGAATTATAGCACAACCAAAAATTATGAATCCAATATTCGATTTTAAGACATAAAAAAACCGACATAAAGTCGGTTTAAATCAATAAATGCCCTTTGAGAGCCATTTATTAAATAATACTGCTTTATTGTGCTGATACAACTTTATCACCCGCTTTAATCCAGTTTTTTATTCCTTTTTTCAGGTGATAGACTTTTGTATAACCTAATTTTTTATCCAGAAAGTTAGAAAGCTGGCCAGTGCGATTACCAGAGCGGCATATCAAAATAAACTTATCATTTTTACCTGCAACTTTATCCAGATCAGCAAGCCATTTATCTATGTTAAAATTTCCACGTGCATCAAAAAAGGTCATGAGTTTACTGCCATGAATCACACCTGTTGAGCGCCACTCATCAGCTCTGCGAATATCAATAACAGGCACATTTTCAGCCATTAATTCTTTCATCTGCACATTGCTGAGGTTGATGACTTCTGCTGAAGCAAAAGTACTGAAGAATAATGAAACGAAAAAGATAAAAGATAAGATTGACTGAATTTTACTGCGTATAGACATTACTGAAACCTCAAACATATTAATAAAATATTAATTTACCATACACTAATATTTCTTAGCAAATTACTATGAAATAAATATAAATTTAAGTGAGTTATGTCACAAATAAAATACAATAAAAAAGCGCAAAAGGATCGACACCTATTGCGCTAAAAGGGACAAATTTTATCCATCCAGATAAACATTCGTTATATTCCCCGCCCTCCAATAATAAATTTTACGTTATTTATCGCATTTGGCACATCTCAGCTTCTGTTTTCATTCCCAATTTTTTGAATAACCATTTAGGTGGGCAAAAACCAGTAAAAGTACTTTGCATCATGTTAAATCCAACAAATAGGGTAAACCAGGACCAGTTGCTGTTAACATACATAGCAAGTAAGGTACTAAGGATAACCATAATAGCGGCTAATAAAAAAAGACTGCGTTCAATAGACATGATAAATAGGCTCCAATCAAATAAATAATGTTCTTCTGTGTTCAATAACTAACTTGATAAGTATTTTCTATTTTTTTAATTCTCTTAACAAGAACCTAAAAGAATAGTATTTAGGGTGTAATAATTAGACAAAAGTCTATAATTAGGACATTAGGAAATATCTTTATCCTGCCATGTAAATTTCTGAGTATAAGAGCAGATAATGATAACTTGTTAAGAGATGACCCATTTTTATTGTAATTGAGCAAATTTAAATCACTATAATGAGTACTATTCAACTTTTTATTTCAGCTAAATCGGATATTTTTCTTGATGGATTACTACGAATTTTAAATGATAATGAGCAATTCACTGTCTGCCATAGTGACCAGGACATTGATGAGGGCATAGATGAGATTCGACAAGTGCGTCCTGATATTTTACTCATACAATCAAACTTACTCACTCCCCCGTTTGATTTATTTATTAACCAATTAAAATCAAAAACAAATTTACAGCACTTAAAAATTCTGGTTTTTGGGCAATTAATGGAAAATGATTTTTTATTGACCATCATACGTTCTGGTGCCAATGGCTATATCAATTCAAATATGTCAGCCAAACATTTACTACTGGCTGTGAAATACGTGAATAATGGTCAAATGTGGGTTGAACGGCACATACTTGAACAGCTAGCTCAAGATGCATTACAAATGGAAAGTGTCTTAGAACAAATTGCGATGGAAAAAACACGAATGATCAGTGATTTATTAACGAAACGTGAAGCGCAGGTTTTTCAGTGGATTTTAAAAGGTTTATCAACAAAAGAGATCGCTGAACAAATCCACTTATCAGAGCAAAGCGTGAAGCTTCATCTTGGTAAATTATTTAAAAAGTTTGATGTAACCAATAGACCTCAATTGATCTTATCAGCATTTGAAAGAGCTTCACCTGTTAATAATATTATTCCTTTAATACAAGAAACTCTGGAGAAAAAATACTTGAACCATCAGTAATTTGAAATGGATAGTCAAATAGATTATTTACTTATCTATCAATACAGTACAAACGACACTATTACCTTTGCCTATATATTCGAGTTCATCAAAACATTTTTCTTTAGTCATCGCAATCCCTCGACCATGTTGATCAAAAACCCTTTTAATAGAAATTTTTAAAAAGGGTTCCCAATCAAAACCACTGCCTTGATCTGAAATGGTAACCACAACTTTGGTCTCAGTTTTAACAAGGCTGATCTCTCCAACGCGTGATGAGTATTGCTTTTGCTCAAGACGGTTATCAATTTCATCTACCCATAACTCTTGAGCCAATAAATCTGACTTTTTCTCATAACCTATTTCTAAGTTCCCATGTTCAACGGCATTGGTCATTAGTTCAGATAGGCCAAAAATGACTCTTTCAGGTTCAGGAAACATATTGGCAAGTGCAATGGCAAGGCGTTGACAATCCAATAGGCTTTGAAAATAAAAACGCCCTTCTTGACAGTTTTTAAAAATTGAACCAATATTTTTTACTTCATTTTTTAAATAAATATTCCGGCGGTAATCACCCACTGCAACCTTTAGTGTCGAAGTCAGTTTCTGCTGAACAACGGGCTTGGTTAAATAATAATAAGCACCATTATTAAGGCCTTCTAAAATTGAACTCTCTGAACCCTCGGCAGTCTCCATAATGACAGGGATATCCATAAGAGCCACATCAGCCTTAATTTGCTTAAGCATTTCTATTCCAGAAATACCTGGTAGATTAATATCCAAAAGAACACAATCAAATATAAATTGATCATCATTCAAAACATCCCAGGCTTTTTCAGCGCTCTCCACACCAATACAGGTAAAGTCTTCTTTGTGAAGATATAAAACCAATAAATCAGTCATTAATGGATCATCTTCTACAATAAGGATTGAACCACTATTATAGCCAATATTATTGATTGAAAAGGGTGATGGATAATTCATCAATATTTACCTTAACATTAAATCTAAAATAACAGACAGAGTGTCATATGAGTGTCATAAACTACACATTATATTGTGATATGACTTCAAAGCAATATTCCTGAAAACCATTGAATTGAAGAATAAAATCATCATAATCATTCGCTTTAAGTAAAATTTCAAGATGACTGGCTAATGTCGTTATTTTGGGAAATCCAAAACTGCCACCGCGTCCCTTAATATTATGCAGCAATTTTTGACAATGAGCCCAATCTTTATTTTTAATAAAAGCATTTAAATCAACAAGTTCTTGTTGTAAAGCGAATAAAAACTGTTCTACGAGTGATTTAAATACATCATCAGTTGATGGCTGTTCTGAAAAAATATTTTTTGCCGATAAGTGATTTATCTTACTTTTAGATTGCACATAGGTCTGAATGGTTGAGTAGAAATCATCAAGAATAATTGGCTTGGTCAGTATGGCATCGAAACCTGCCTGTAAATACACATCACGTTCATTTTTTAACACATTTGCTGTTAAGGCAATGATAGGATTTTCATAATTATCTTCTCTTAATCGCTTTGTTGCACTTAAACCATCCATAACTGGCATTTGTATGTCCATTAAAATGACACTGTATTCTTTGTTATTGACTTTATTAAGAGCCTCTTGACCATTGTTTGCAATTTCAACACTTAAACCAGCCTGATGTAAATACATTGAAATCAATTTTTGGTTATCAACAATATCTTCAACCAAAAGAACACGACCCGTTATATTTGGGATACTATCAGTCTTTATTTCAGATTTTAAGCTAACATCATCTTCTTGAATCAATTGCTTCGTTTTGCTTAAATTACCTGTCGTAATATCAAAATCAAAAATAGCACCTTCGCCAAGCTCACTAGTCACAGTGATATCACCTCCCATAAGGTTCACAAGGCGCCGTGAAATCATCAAGCCGAGCCCTGTACCACCAAATTTTCGTGAGGTTGATTTTTTTGCCTGTACATAGGGTTGAAACAAATGTGCAATTTGTTCATCTGATAAACCAATGCCATTATCGCTAATACTGAGATGTAATTTTTCCTCTTCAAAGAGACAACTTAAGGCAATAGTGACATGTCCTTCATTACTAAATTTCAAAGCATTTGATATTAAATTAAAAAGAATTTGTTTCAAACGAGTGGGATCATTTGTAATTAATTCAGGTAAAGGAAATTCATAAATGAATTTTAGTTGTATTCCTTTTTCTTTAGCTTGTAGTGACATTAACTGATCGACTTCATCCATCAATTTCACAGGTGAAAAAGAAAGGCTTTCAATTTCTAACTTATCAGCCTCAATTTTGGACAAGTCTAAAATATCATTAATAATGTTTATAAGGTGTTTACTGTTTCGATATATCGTTTCTAAAGCATCTGATTGTTCCTTTTTATCTGTGATACCAAATCGATACAAATTTTCAGCATAACCATGAATCGCAGTCATTGGTGTTCTAATTTCATGACTCATATTGGCAAGAAAGAGACTTTTTGCACGACTTTCCTCTAATGCCATCTCTTTATTTTTAACCACGCTTTCCAAATACCGATTGGAATCAGTCAAGCATTGTTGCTGTATCTCCAGTTCTTCGACCATGTGATTAAAAAAATGAGCCAAATAACCAAATTCATCATTACTATTAATATCAAGACGTGTTTCTAATCGCCCACCTTTAACGCTCTGTGTCGCATCTATTATCTTTTGAAAGGGTTCATGTAGCGTATTACGAATAACGTAAACCAGGTATAAGCCTAATATAATAGTAAAGATAACAATCAAGCTACCAAACTTCATATGCTCAAGTTCAATGCCTCGTTCAATGGATGGGAAAACCAACGTCAGAACAAAGCCAAAATCATTTTTTGAATCTGAGGGAGTGTTTGCTTGATTAATTCGGTGTGTTGAATCATAAGTATAAATACTATATTCAGGATCTTTTTGTCCAATAATAATCGATTTTCCTGAATATTTAAGTTCAAGATAGTCAAAATTATATTGATCTTTTAAGGTAAACAAACTGTTTCGTAAAGTCTCTTTATTTTTTTCATTTGAAATGGCGGGATCAGCAACATATGATTGCTCAATGCTGACATGGACCTGCTCTAATTTCCACAGATGGTCCTTATTAATTTCATCTTCTAGGGAACTTAACAATGGGATAGTAATGGCAAAAGCAATAGGCATCACTCCCCAAACCACTACCGCTGTTATTTTTCCAGCAATACTGGTTGATTTCCAATTCAGAGGCAGTTCTGAAGACGAACGTCCAGCTTGAGAAGACTTGATATCAGCAGATTCAGATTGATTCTGTTGTTTGTCCTCACTGGATGAGGAGGTCATCGAAAGCCTATCCAACGTAGGAACATCACCATCGGACAAATATTAGAGATGCCAGACACAATCATCATACCTGCAACATACCATGGAAAAAACCACAGCACATCAGGTAATGAAAAAAAAGAGATAAGAATAAAGATAACCACAATAAAACGCATCATACGCTCGGCTTCAAAATCGCTAAAAAGAGCAACTGGAAGTAATGTTTTCGATGCATTCGCTTTTATTGTTTTTTTACTATAACGTATGTTCGAGATAATCGTTGGTATACGCCAATTCGTCAAGCCTTCAAAAAGCAAAACAATGCAAAAAACAATCATAAGAGTATGATTTTGATAGATTGTGGAAATTAATAAAATTGCCCACAAAACCATGCCCATTATGAGCCGAAACACTCGCTCACTCATTTGAACTACCCATTTTTAGCAATTATATCGACTGTTGACAAAAGTAAAATGAAACAAAATTGCCATACTCTAAAGTTTAGACCATTTATTAACCGCTTTCGTTTAATTTTAATTAAAAATTCAAGATTTAATGCTGAAAATTAAGAGCCTCAGTGTTCACGAGTATTTAAAAACTCAACCTCAGGCCAACGTTCCATGGTTAAATTTAAATTAACTCGGGTGGGTGCGATATAAGTCAAATCACCACTACCATCAATTGCCAGATTATCACTGAGCTTTGATCTAAAATCATTGAGCTTAGCCTCATCATTACAAATCACCCAACGCGCTGTTTGAACATTAACTGGCTCAAAATCACAATCGACTTTATATTCTCCCTTAAGCCGTTCTTTGACAACATCAAACTGTAGAATACCTACCGCACCAAGAATTAAATCATTATTATTCAGTGGCTTAAATAATTGTGTTGCGCCTTCCTCACTCAATTGTTCCAAACCTTTGAGTAATGCCTTCATCCGCATGGGATCCTTCAGTCGAGCCCGTCTGAATAATTCAGGTGCAAAATTGGGAATGCCTGTAAATTTCAATTCTTCACCCTGGGTGAAAGTATCGCCAATTCGAATGGTTCCATGATTATGTAAACCGATAATATCACCAGAATAAGCTGTTTCTACATGGCTTCTATCTTGAGCCATAAAGGTTATTGCATTGGCAATTTGTATGTCTTTACCAATACGAACATGGCGCATTTTCATACCTTTAGCATATTGACCCGAGCATATTCTCATAAAAGCCACCCTGTCACGATGCTGCGGATCCATATTTGCCTGAATTTTAAAAACAAAGCCAGTCATTTTATCTTCATTAGATTTAATAGTTCGACTTGTCGTCGCGCGATCCATCGGTGCTGGTGCATAGTCAACAAAGGCATCCAGCATTTCGTCTACACCAAAGTTATTAATTGCTGAGCCAAAAAAGACAGGTGTTATTTCACCGGCGAGAAAAAGTTCCAAATCAAATTCGTTACTGGCACCGCGAACTAGCTCCACTTCTTCTCGTAACTCTTCAGCTTGATCGCCAATGAGCTCTTCTAGCTTAGGGTTGTCCAGGCCTTCAATGACCTCACCTTCCTGAATTTTTCCACCATGTGTCGCACTGAACATGTGAACTTTATCATTGTATAGATGATAGACACCTTTAAAACGTTTACCCATACCAATTGGCCAGGTAATTGGTGCACAGCCTATCTTAAGGACATCTTCCACTTCATCCATCAAATCAATAGGATCTCGCCCTTCTCTATCCAGTTTATTAATAAATGTTAGGATAGGTGTGTCACGTAATCGACAAACTTCCATCAACTTAACGGTACGTTGCTCAACACCTTTTGCAACATCAATGACCATTAGAGCTGAGTCAACTGCGGTTAAGGTTCGATAAGTATCTTCTGAGAAATCTTCATGTCCCGGGGTATCCAAAAGATTAATAGTACAATCTTTATAGGGGAACTGCATCACCGATGAAGTCACCGAAATACCACGCTCCTTTTCCATATCCATCCAATCTGACGTGGCATGCCTTGATGCTTTACGTCCTTTAACGGTACCAGCCATTTGGATAGCACCCCCATAAAGTAACAGTTTTTCAGTTAAGGTTGTTTTTCCTGCATCAGGGTGTGAAATAATCGCAAAAGTTCTTCTGCGTCTTATTTCATCTAAAAATTCACTCATTTAATAATCCAAAATTATAGAAATACAAAGTTTAAAATAAAAAAATAATTCATAGGTCTTCAGCCCCATGCTAATTCACACGCATAAAGCTGGGCATCTTCTTTACCATTTTTTGCAGGATAATAGTTAGGTCGAACGCCTAATTCATTAAACCCCATGGTCTCATAAAGATGAATGGCAGCTGCATTAGATGCTCTGACTTCAAGGTAAAGCGTTTTACTACCCATTTCACGAACGTGATTCTTTAACCAGTTTAAAAAAGCAAAACCATAGCCCTTATTTTGGTAGTGTTGATCAATACAAACATTCAGTAAATGCACTTCGTCAAGTACTGTGCTGAAAATAAGATAACCTCGTATTTCACAATCCACTTCATAAACAAAACAGTGATACCCCACCCGTAAACAATCAGACATTATTCCAGTTGTCCATGGAAAATCGTAAGCTTGATTTTCAATGCTCATAACAGGCTCTAAATCAAACTCTGTCATTTTTCGAATAAATTGAGAAATATCAGGCGCATGACCGCTTTGGGAAATGCAAGATTTAGACTCACTCATTACATAATTTCTTTATCATGATTAAATCGGAAAGTGCTTCACGTTTATAAAGTGGGTTTCGTAATAAATAAGCAGGGTGATAAGTTACAATGACAGGATATTCTTTATCATTAATAGTGACATGATGTATTTTACCCCGTAACTCATTAAAACTATTTTTACTTTGAAGTATTGCTTGTGCCTGAATTGCGCCAAAAATAACCAGTACTGATGGTTGAATTTGTTCAATTTGAGTATATAAAAAAGGTGCACATTGAGCCACTTCAGATTCAGTAAAAAGATAATCGGAAAAAGAATAACATTTGATGATACCAGTATAAAAATAATCATCAGTCGAATCAATACTCTGAAACATAGCATCAAATAATAAGGCCGATTGTTGATTCAAATACTGCCCTGAGCGATCTTCTTCGGCTGTTGGTGCTTCACTAACAATAAAAATTGAAGCTTTGCTATTACCCTGACCTGATAATGCATTTAAACGTGTTTGACGATTTGCACACTGCTTGCAATGGGTGATAGATTGTTCGAGTTCAGTGACGATTTTAACTGTTTTAACAATGGGGCTAACTGATACCACTTCTTCAGACTGCAAATTTTCTCGTTCATGCGACTCATTAATAATCGGTTGCAACATAGTTGAAGATTCATGAGTATCTATTGCAGTGGGAGATTCAAATAAAGTATTAGGCTGCTCTATAGAGGCATTGGGTCCAGATGGCCTTACAATAAGCTCATTTGTAAGGTTTTGATTTTCTGATGGTGTGCTGCCATAAGCCTGTTCTTCTAAAGATTGTTCGACTCTTGGCTCTTTGGTCTGAAACTTATTAACAGTCTCACAGGATTGAACAGGTTCATTCACTTCATATGAAAGAACATCTACCTCATCTACTGAAGTATTCTGTTCAGAATAATCTGGCGTAGACTTCAATTGCCAGTTTTGAACGCCAATGGCTTCAAGGTATTGTTGTCTTTGATTCTGGTTCATATCAAGGTAATTATAGCTGTGGGTGTGCCCTATCATCAGCCAGAAATAATTTATTTAAAGCATTGATGTAGGACTTAACCGAAGCAATCACTATGTCAGTATCTGCCCCCTGACCATTAACAACACGGTTATCTTTTTCTAAACGAACAGTGACATCACCCTGTGCATCAGTACCACTGGTAATATTATTGACTGAATACAACTTAAGTTCCGCCTCACTATTAATAATTTGCTCAATCGCTTTAAAAGCAGCATCAACAGGGCCACCACCGGTTGCATCTGCCATTTTTTCTTCACCTTGCACACTTAAGATCACACTGGCGTTTGGTGTTTCACCCGTTTCGGAACAAACTTTAAGAGACACTAACTTAAAGGTCTCATTGTGAAAAGCTGAGGTGGTTTCTGAAACCAGGGCCTGCAGATCATCATCAAATATTTCATGTTTTTTATCAGCAAGCTCTTTAAATCGAGCAAAAGCCTGATTTAAGCTTTCTTCTGACTTAAACTCTATACCTAGATCTTTCAAGCGACTCTTTAGGGCGCTACGACCAGAATGTTTACCGAGAATGAGCTTATTTTCCGACCAACCAACATCCTGAGCAAGCATAATCTCATAGGTTTCACGATTTTTTAATACTCCATCCTGATGAATTCCTGATTCATGAGCAAAGGCATTTGCTCCAACTATGGCCTTATTGGGCTGAACAGGAAATCCTGTGATGCTGGCAACAAGGCGTGATGCGGGTATTATTTGAGTTGTATCCAGTGTGGTATCACAGCTGAAAACATCTTGCCGGGTGCGTATAGCCATCACTACTTCTTCTAAAGAGGCATTACCTGCACGCTCTCCAAGCCCATTAATTGTACACTCAACTTGACGTGCACCATTTAAAACAGCAGAAAGTGAGTTGGCAACAGCAAGCCCTAAATCATTATGACAATGAACAGAAAAGATGGCTTTATCTGAATTAGGTATTTTTTCTAACAAATTATGCAATAAAGAACCAAATTGATGAGGGATGTTATATCCTACTGTATCAGGGATGTTGATTGTTGTTGCACCCGCATCAATGACTTGCTCAATGACACGACATAAAAAATCTAAATCCGAACGCCCTGCATCTTCAGGTGAAAATTCAACATTATCAGTATGCTGACGAGCTCTTTTAACTGAAGCAACAGCCTGCTCTACCACTTGGTCAGGCGTCATCCTTAACTTCTTTTCCATATGTATGGGTGAAGTGGCAATAAAGGTATGAATTCGTGAAGAATTAGCACCCTTCAACGCTTCACCAGCTCGATCAATGTCCTTATCAAGTGCACGAGCTAACCCACAGATAGTACTGTCTTTTATGCTATCAGCGACGCCTTTTACTGCTTCAAAATCACCAGGACTGGCCACTGGAAATCCAGCTTCAATGACATCTACTTTCATGCGTTCGAGCACTTTTGCTATACGGATTTTTTCTTCTCTGGTCATTGAGGCACCAGGACTTTGCTCGCCATCACGTAAGGTTGTATCAAAGATTATTAATTTGTCAGACATATAATGGTTCCAGTGATAAACGAATTAAAGCTTAATCCATTTATGAAAAAAATATGATGTTTATTATTTAAGTTTTTTAAATTTTCGTATTAAATAGCCAAATAAACCAGAAAAAGTATACAATGCAAAAATTGAGAATAAAATAAAAGGTGGATGATAAACAATTGAAATAAAGATCAATACCATAATTAAGATGGTCACAAAAGGTACTTTATTTTTTAAATCCAGATCTTTAAAGCTTCGATATTTGACATTGCTCACCATGAGTAAGCCAACACTCACAGTAAAAATTAATACTAACCAACTTAAACTTTGACCCGTAATACCATTATCGGTACAAAGCCAGACAAAGCCCACTAAGAAACCTGCAGCAGCAGGACTGGCCAGTCCTTGAAAATAACGTTTATCAGCATGTCCAATTTGTGTATTAAAGCGAGCCAGTCGGAGTGCCGCTCCAACCACATAAATAAAAGAGGCAATCCAACCTATTTTCCCCAGTGTCGATAATGACCAGGTATACATAATAAGTGCAGGTGCAATGCCAAAAGACACCATATCAGAAAGACTGTCGTATTCTGCACCAAAATCACTTTGAGTATTGGTCATCCGAGCAACACGACCATCAAGACCATCCAGAATCATGGCAATAAAAATAGCCAGTGCAGCCCCTTCAAATTGTCCATTCATCGCTGCGATGACAGCATAAAAACCAGTAAATAATGCACCAGTAGTTAAGGAGTTAGGCAGAAGGTAAATACCTTTTCGTTTTTTTGATTGCTCAGAATTCGGCTCTGAATTACACTCAGAATCATTGACCACTTCAACCTTATTGTGGCTTTCATCTTCATTTGAAACTTGATTCTTATCCATTTTTTCTTCTTTTAACCAATATGCATTTAGCGCTCTATTATCCACAAAAAAATCATTTTTTGCGAGTTTGTTATCAATATTATAATATAAACCTGTTTTATTAATGTCAATTTAACCAGCATAAAAAAAGCCCGCTATTTCTTAGCAGGCTTTTTACATGATTTCACACAAAAACTATCGTATTGTTTAAAGAGAAATTACATACAACATTTTTTACAAATTTTAGTTCTTATCTTTATCAACCAGTGCATTTTCAGTAATCCAAGGCATCATAGCACGTAATTTCGCACCAGTTTGCTCAATTGGATGCGCTGCATTCTGACGACGACGTGCAGTCATTTCTGGATAATTAGACTGACCTTCAAGAATGAAACGTTTAGCATATGCACCATTTTGAATATTATCTAAGGCTGTCTTCATTGCTCTGCGGCTTTCAGCATTAATCACTTGATCGCCTGTGACATACTCTCCATATTCTGCATTATTTGAAATAGAGTAATTCATGTTAGCAATACCGCCTTCATACATTAAGTCAACAATCAGTTTTAACTCATGTAAGCACTCAAAGTAAGCCATTTCAGGTGCATAACCTGCATCAGTCAGTGTTTCAAAACCGGCTTTAACCAGCTCAACTGCACCACCACAAAGAACTGCTTGCTCACCAAATAAGTCTGTTTCTGTCTCATCCTGGAATGTTGTTTCAATAATACCAGTACGACCACCACCAACACCTGAAGCGTAAGAAAGTGCCACGTCTTTAGCTTTACCAGACGCATCCTGGAACACAGCGATTAAATCTGGAATACCGCCACCTTTAACGAATTCAGAACGTACGGTATGACCAGGTGCTTTTGGTGCAATCATGATAACGTCTAAATCTTTACGGGGTACGATTTGGTTATAATGAATACTGAAACCATGAGCAAAAGCCAAAGTAGCGCCCTGCTTGATGTTTGGTTCAATTTCTTCTTTATACAGTTGAAATTGGAATTCATCTGGAGTCAGAATCATAACAACATCCGCATCTTTTACTGCGTCTGCTGCAGTTTTAACCATAAGACCAGCCGCTTCGGCTTTTGCTGCTGAAGCAGAACCTGCACGTAACGCAACGGTCACATCAACACCTGAATCTTTCAGGTTGTTTGCGTGTGCATTACCTTGAGAACCATAACCAACGATGGTGACTTTCATGCCTTTGATGATGGAAAGATCGCAATCTTTATCATAGTATATGTTCATTAATCCAAACCTTATGTCGTCTATGTAACTTCAGCCATAATGACCTTCAAGCTACTATTTTTTTAAATTGAAAAAATTATAAATCAGAAAAAATGTTTAATCTAATTCATTGATTGTTTTGTAATAAGAAGTTACAGATGCAGCGATGAACTGCCTCGTGCAATTCCCATAACACCCGAACGAACAGTTTCAAGAATGCTATCACAGTCAAATGATGCAATAAAAGCATTCAGTTTATCACTGGTGCCAGTCAATTCTACCGTATAGGTATCATCGGTGACATCAATGATGTTGCCTCTAAAGATATCACTTAAACGCATAATTTCATCTCTTGATGAAACAGGCGCTTTAACTTTAATAAGCATCATTTCACGCTCAATGTGTTGCACACCAGAGACGTTTAAGTCGTTTAATTTAACGACATCCACTAACTTATTTAATTGCTTAGTGATCTGCTCAATAATTTCAGCAGAACCTGAGGTCACTAAAGTCATTCTGGACAGAGAAGAATCTTCCGTCGGAGCAACAGTGAGTGATTCGATGTTGTAAGCACGAGCAGAAAAAAGTCCAGCAACTCTAGAAAGCGCTCCTGATTCATTTTCCATTAAAATTGATATTATATGACGCATTTTAACACTCTTTAACTTTATGTACTTTAGACAAGCTCACTATCTGGAGCCAGTTCCATTTCATGTTGACCTTTACCAGCAGCAATCATTGGGTAAACGTTTTCTTCACGATTTGTTAAAAAATCAATAAAGACCAGTTTATCTTTCATTGCAAAAGCTTCTTTGAGTGCATCTTCAACGTCACTGGTTTGATCGATCTGCATACCAACATGGCCGTAACTTTCAGCCAATTTAACAAAATCAGGAATGGAATCCATATAAGACATAGCGTATCGTCCTTCATAGAAGAATTCCTGCCATTGTCTCACCATACCTAAATACCGATTATTCAAGTTAATGATCTTAATAGGTAATTGGTATTGCATACAGGTGGCAAGTTCCTGAATATTCATCTGAATACTACCCTCACCTGTGACACAGGCAACGGTTTTATCTAGATGAGCTAATTGAGTGCCCATCGCAGCAGGCAAGCCGAACCCCATAGTGCCTAAACCACCAGAGTTAATCCAGCGTCTCGGTTCATCAAAACCATAATATTGCGCAGCAAACATCTGATGTTGTCCCACATCGGATGTAATAAAGGCATCACCTTTAGTGACTTCATGTAATTTTTCAATAACATATTGTGGCTTAATTGATTTCGTTTTCTTGTTATAACGTAGACAATTTTTCTTACGCCACTGCTTTATTTTCTTCCACCAGTCTTTAAGATCCTGATCACAACTAGATTGGTCAACCTTGAACGAGGCTTTCTCACCATCTGATTCTTTAAGCATTTCAAGCATTGTTGTTAAGACATCATCAACATCACCAACGATAGGGACATCCACTTGCACTGTTTTTGATATCGATGAAGGATCGATATCAATGTGAATTATTTTTGCATTAGGGCAAAATTGCTCCAAATGGCCTGTCACACGATCATCAAAACGAGCACCAACTGCAATTAATACATCGGTATCATGCATTGCCATATTCGCTTCATAGGTACCATGCATACCCAGCATACCCAGAAACTGTTCATCTGAACTAGGATAAGCACCCAGCCCCATTAAAGTACTGGTGATAGGAAATCCCAGCTTCTTGACTAAAGAACGTAACGATGAAGAAGCATTACTAAGCACGACTCCGCCACCTGTATAAAAAACAGGCCTTTTAGCACGTAACATCAACTCAAGTGCTTTTTTAATTTGAAATGGATGCCCTTTAGTAACAGGGTTATAAGAACGCATTTCAATCGTTGGCAAATAAGTATATGGAATTTTAATATTCGGATCAGTCACATCCTTTGGAATATCAACAACAACAGGTCCTGGTCGACCAGTGGATGCCACATAAAAAGCCTTCTTTAATGTTTCAGCTAGATCTTTAACATCTTTAACAAGAAAGTTATGTTTTACACAAGGACGTGAAATACCAACAGAGTCCACTTCCTGAAAAGCATCACTACCAATTACTCCAGTAGGCACTTGACCAGTTAAGACAACCAAAGGAATAGAGTCCAGGTATGCAGTGGCAATACCAGTGACTGCATTTGTCATACCTGGACCCGATGTCACTAATGCGACTCCTGGCTTACCTGTTGAACGAGCATATCCATCCGCAGCGTGAGTCGCTGCCTGTTCATGACGAACAAGAATATGTTTCACCGTATCTGCACGCAATAATGCATCATAAATATGCAACACTGCTCCGCCTGGATAACCAAACAGATATTCTACACCCTCATCTTCGAGGAATTGTGCAATAATTTCAGCACCTGATAATTCCACTATTTAACTCCCGTATAACCATATATTTAATAGTGTATTAAAACCAATCATTTAACGGATCAGTTTCATTTGATTTAATCTGACATTATATAGTGTCTGCTCAAGTGTTTCAGCAAAAAAATAGAAATCTTAGCGTAATAATTGAAAAAAAATCATTTATTTATTACGAAACAAGAAATAATTGAAAAAGGGGAACGGAAATAGGAGTAAAAATATAAAGTAAAGTCGGTAAAGCAGAATTGAGAAAAGTTTTAAAATTTCACCCTGAAGAAATCAGGATGAAATCTCAAAGCAGATAACTTATAGTTTACCCGCTTCTTCAGCTAGATATTCAGCAACACCTTCAGTCGTCGCTTTCATACCAGTATCACCTTTGTTCCAACCTGCTGGACAAACTTCGCCGTGCTCTTCAGTGAATTGTAGAGCATCAATCATACGTAGCATTTCGTCAATGTTACGACCAAGAGGTAAATCATTAACAACCTGGTGACGAACAACACCTGACTTGTCAATCAAGAAAGAAGCACGGTAAGCAATACCAGCACCACGATTGTAAGCACCATCTTCACCTGCGCCACCACCTACTTCAACATCATAGTCGTTACAAACAGATTGTTTTAAATCAGCAACTAAAGGATATTTAACTTCACCAATACCACCATTATTGATAGCGGTACTTCTCCAAGCTTTATGAGTGAAGTGGGAATCAGTCGAACAACCAATGACTTCAACACCACGACTTGTGAATTCTTCAATACGATGATCAAAAGCAATCAATTCTGAAGGGCAAACAAAAGTGAAATCAAGTGGGTAAAAGAATAAAACAGCATATTTACCATTGATATGTTCAGCAAAATTAAAATCTTCTTTTATTTCGCCATCAGCCATTACAGCATTTGCAGTAAAATCAGGTGCAGCTTTACCAACTAATACGCTCATTATATATTTCTCCGATTGTAGTTAAATGTAATTAAATTTTTTTGTAAATTTGCTCTATAGAACAAATTTTACTTAGTCATTATTTAATAAGACCGCTCAAGTTTAAAATCAAGAGCCCTTAGCCAAAAACATTAGTGACCATCATTTTAGTCACATAAAGCCTCTAAAATTATGGTTGTTAAATTTTTTGTTAGTTAGAAGAAAAAAACTATTTTTCAAATAATCTTAAGACTTAAATAACCCAGCAATTTAGTGGGTTATTCTATAGGGGCTTAAAAATGAAAGCAAGTTAATTTATCTATTTTTTTTTATAAATACAATTTATTTCATAATAAACCATTTAATTAAGTAACTAATGATATTATGATTTTAATTTCGCAAAAGCATTCGCCATCGCATTATTAGCAGGTGGCACCTGGGTCGCTTTTTGTTTTTGACGTTTATTCTGCATGGGCTCCCTTTGCGATTTTGGCGCAGATTCAACTTTTTCACTGAGACGCATTGTTAAAGCAATACGATTGCGTTTAAGATCCACTTCAACGACTTTAGCCTTGACCACATCACCTGCTTTAACCACTTCTCGTGGATCTTTAACAAATTTATCAGCAAGTTGTGATATATGAACCAAGCCATCTTGATGGACTCCAATATCAACAAAAGCACCAAAATTAGTCACATTGGTAACGACCCCTTCCAATATCATGTCAGGTCTTAGATCTTTAGGTTGTTCAACACCTTCTTTAAATTCAGCTGTTTTAAATTCAGGCCGTGGATCGCGGCCTGGTTTTTCAAGTTCTTTAATAATATCAACAACTGTCGGCAAACCAAATTGCTCATCCGTAAATTCAGCAGGATTTAAAGCACGAAGAAATTTAGAGTCTCCAATTAAATGCTGTATATCAAATTCTTTTGCACTTAGAATCTTCTCGACTAAGGGGTAAGCTTCAGGATGAACAGCAGAGTTGTCTAGCGGATTATTACCATTGGTTACTCGTAAAAAACCAGCGGATTGTTCGAATGCCTTTTCACCCAGACGGGTTACTTTAAGTAATTCCTGTCTATTTTTGAAAGCACCATGGTCTTCTCGATAAGACACGATGTTTGCTGCCAGAGTGCGACTGAGTCCCGATACCTGAGTCAGCAAAGGTATGGAAGCTGTGTTCAAATCAACCCCAACACCATTGACACAATCTTCTACAATGTTAACCAGTTTTTTAGTCAATTGAATTTGACTGACATCATGTTGATATTGTCCAACCCCTATGGCCTTAGGGTCAATTTTAACCAGTTCTGCCAGAGGATCCTGTAAACGACGTGCAATTGATACTGCACCACGAATAGAAACATCAAGATCGGGAAATTCTTTCGAGGCTAATTCAGAAGCGGAGTATACCGATGCCCCAGCTTCAGAGACTACAATCTTATTCATTCTAAATTCAGGGTTTTGCTTTATCAGATCAGCAGCCAATTTGTCTGTTTCTCTGGAGGCCGTACCATTGCCAATACTGATGAGGGTTGCTCCATGTCTTTTTGTCAGGTCAGCTAAAATATGCAGGGATTGATCCCACTGATTTTTTGGTGCATGTGGATAGATGGTTGCATGTTCTAAATATTTGCCTGTTTCATCAACAACGACTACTTTTACCCCTGTACGTAAGCCAGGATCCAGCCCGATAGTCACTTTTTGGCCTGCAGGCGCAGCTAATAATAAATCACTTAGATTCTTTCCGAAAACATCAATTGCCCCTTCATCTGCACTTTCTCTGAGACGTTTTTTCAAGTCCATATCAAGTGATGTTTTGACCTTGATTTTCCAGGTCCATTTAACCACTTCTAACAACCATTTATCCGCAGGTCTTCCCTTATCTTGAATACCAAAATGGTGAGCAATCTTACGTTCCATTGATGATAGAGCTTGAAGCTTGGTATCAACGGCAATCTCTTCATTAAGCTCAGTATTGATGGTTAAAAAACCTTCTTTCCTACCACGAAATAAGGCAAGAATACGATGTGAGGGCATTTCTTCAAGCTTTTCACTGGCATCAAAGTAATCTGAAAACTTACTGCCCGCATCTTCTTGCCCTGCAACCACTTTAGAAACCATCAGACCGTTATCCCACAGGTTTTCTCGGAGTTGTCCAACCAATTCTGCATTTTCCGCAAAACGCTCCATTAAAATTTGCTTAGCCCCATCGAGCGCATCTTTAGCCGTTATTACCTTATGTTCGTCACTCAAATTGAGAAACAGTCCTCCCTGAGTTTCAGGGCTAAGTGTTGGATCGCTTAATAAGGAATCAGCCAAGGGCTCAAGTCCTGCTTCTCGCGCAATTTGTGCCTTTGTCCTACGTTTCACCATGTAGGGCTTATACAAATCTTCCAAACGAGTCTTTGTCTGCGCAACCATTAGCATGGTTTTAAGCTCAGGTGTCAATTTACCCTGCTCTTCAATGGTATTAATGATGACATTTCTACGTTCATCGAGCTCACGTAAATAATTTAAACGTTCATCAAGCTGCCTCAATTGTATATCATCAAGTCCCCCTGTTACCTCCTTGCGATAGCGAGCAACAAAAGGCACAGTATCACCGCCATCAAGTAGAGTAATTGTGGCGTCAATTTGGGATTGATTGACATTCAGTTCTTCTGCAATTCTTTGAGAAATCGGTTTTAGCATTCAGTTTTTCCAGGTGCATTTTGAAATATAAAAAAAATAAATAATAGACTCTGAAAAATAAAAAGGCTACTTCTTTATTCAAGAAGTAGCCTTATTTATCAAAAGTGGACTCAATAGGATAAAAAGTGGGGTAAAAAAGTGGCCTTAATTAAGAGCAATATAAACGGCAAAAGCAGATAAAATGCCCACACATGAAGCAAATAGGCTTGCATAAGTGATGCGTTTTGCCATCTTTTTATTAGAATCATTAATAGCATCTGTAACCATCATCATAGACTCATGAGCCACCATACTTGCTGTTTCTTTAGCAGCATCAATTGCTTTAGAGGTTGATGAAAGGCGAGCCACACTTTTAATTTCTTCCAGTGTTTGTGCATCAATTTTAGAAATATTGGTTTTACTGTCACCAATGCCATCAAGCTTAGAAGCCAATTCAGACATCGACTCTTCAATCTGACCTGAAATTTTATTTGAATATGAACTGATTCTGGTATCAAATACTTTTTCCGAAATAGACTCAGCTTTTACTTCATCGCATAACTTGAGTTCATTTCTAAATTTTGATAATTGTTGAGCCATTGTGCCAATAACCTGATAGCGAACCGCTGTAGCAACAGCAGCTTCTGCCGTTTTTCTCACCATTTTTTCAATGTCTTCAGCCGAAATTTGGTGAGCATCATTTGATGCATTTTGTCCTGTCTGAATCTGACCCATAGGAATCTCAGGTAGTTCATTCAATTTTCGTACGACAGCATTTAGATTATCAGGAGACGCAGGCTTGGGTAAAATATCCATGACTCCATGAGAAATCACGTTTTTTTCGTATTCATCACCATCTTGAGAAGTATACATAACAACAGGGATCACAGCAGTTTCTGGGTTAGTCTTTATTTTTTCAACAGTTTCAAGACCATTCAGTCCTGGCATCATATGATCCATAAAAATGGCATCAGGCTGATTATCTTTTAAATAAACAAGAGCCTCTTCCCCTGATTCAGCTAAATCAGCAGTGAGGTTTATTTTACCTAGCATTTTACGTAGCATGAACCGCGCTGACTTTGAATCATCTACAACCAGTACGTGTTTTACTGTCATACTCATTACCCTATCTTAATCTCATAATGACACCAAAATGATATCAAAAATAAAAATTGGAAACCCCAATACATAGTAAAATAAAATTTAAGGAACAGACCATTTACATGATATTGTTCACTTTCTTATTAACTTCTAATTATTCTTATCAATTTTAGTAAAAAAAATAAAAAATACAACAATTTAAGAAATATATCCACCTCAAACCGATAAGTGGTTGCACTTTCAAGATGTAATGTTAATAAATTAAAACAAATAAAGCTCGTATCTAACTGTTTACTATAAACTTATAAGCAAACAAATCAAGTTTTTCCCTATTATTTAAAACTGTGATTGACTTCATACTTAACAGTTTTAACCTGACCATTCTAATTATGCACTATTTTGTAGGGTTTTTACTAAAAATATTATTTGCTGGCAATCATTTTTGTCATTGAGCAATTAGTGATACACTCTGTTTGTGTTGACAGAAAAATTAAAAAAAACCATACAAACGGCCTATTCTCAAATTTTAGAAAGTAAAGAGATCAAGGCAAGATATGGTCAAAGACTTATGATAGCAGATATTGCCAGAACCTTAGGCAACATCGATCGCGACAACCCAAACCAAGCTCATATCTGTACATTAGAGGCAGGCACAGGCACAGGCAAAACAATTGCCTATATTCTAGCCGCTCTCCCTATTGCCAAAGAACACAAAAAGAAGCTTATCATCTCGACGGCGACCATCGCGTTACAGGAACAAATACTTCTAAAAGATCTACCCGATATACACCGCCATAGTGGTCTAAATTTCTCGTTTACTCTGGCAAAAGGTCGCAAACGATATGTGTGTCTACACAAGCTCGATAATTTTATTGTTCATAAAAACCAATCTGAATTACCACTAGACATACCTGCAAATGAAGTCCTTCTAAACAATAAAGATGATATGAAACTTTATGAAGCACTTAATCAGGCATGGCACAATAAAACCTGGGATGGCGAACTTGATAGCTGGGAAGATTTTATTCCTCACAGCAGCTGGTCACCATTGACTTCTGATCAACATCAATGTACAGGTAAACGTTGTTCATTCTATAACGAATGCATTTATTTTAAAGCTCGAGAATCAGTATTTAAGGTCGACTGTATCATTGCGAATCATGATCTTGTGTTAAGTGATCTCAATATGGGTGGCGGTTATATATTACCACCACCTGAAGAATGCATTTATATTTTTGATGAAGGTCATCATTTACCTTTAAAAGCAATCAATCACTTTAGTTATTCATTTCATATTAACACAACGCTCAAGTGGCTTGAGCAAGTGAACTCAACACTGAATAATTTTGCCTCATTGGCAAAGCCACCCGCTCAAATCCAACAACTCATTAATCAGTTTCCTGAACAGGCAAAAGAAATTTCAACTGAAATAAACCACCTTGATAGTATTGTTGGTCAATTTGAATTTCCCGAAAACCGTTTTGCTTCACAATCCATGAGTCCAACAGGTAAATCACAGGAACAGATCTTACGATTCGAATTTGGCCAAGTACCTGATGTATTAAAAGTACAATGTGAACAGCTTCTCAAACAATTTGAAAAACTCGCGGGTCAACTTTTACATATCAATACCGTGTTAAAAGAGACTCTGGAAGGTGAAATTACGGGTTTAAAACCAGAAGTGGCTGAACAGTGGATGCCAGCTTTAGCACCGATGGAAGGTCGTGCAACTGCAGCAATGAACCTATTTGAGTTTTTTACCAAACAAGACAAACAGGGCCAGCCACCCAATGCACGCTGGTTACATAAAAATGAGAGTTCTAATTCCTTTGCCCAAAGTAATGAAGTACAAGGAATTGAATTATCCTGCAGTCCAATCCTGGCGGCAAATACTCTTGAACAGATACTCTGGTCACAATGCTATGGGGCAGTTGTCACCAGTGCCACAATTGCAGCATTGGGCAGTTTTGATCGTTATGTCTTAAATTCTGGAGTACCTGGCTTTTTTAATATCTTACCAAGCCCTTTTAACTATCAGGAAAATGTTCAATTCATTGTCCCCAAAATGCACAGTGAAGCAACGCAATATCAATCTCATACAGATGAAGTCGTTGAAATATTAAATAAGATTATTGATCCTTTAAAAGGTACTTTAGTGTTATTTGCTTCTAAAAAACAAATGAGTGACGTCGAATACGAGTTACTTCGCAGTGATGATATTTGGAAAAAATTATTACTCACTCAAGGCCAAAGAAATAAGCAAGTCATTATTAATGATCACAAAAAACAAATAGATAAGGGTAAAGGCAGTGTAATCCTGGGTCTTAATAGTTTTGCGGAAGGTATTGATCTCCCAGGAGAATATTGTGAGCATGTCATTATTGCTAAGCTCCCTTTTTCTGTTCCCAATAATCCTGTGGATGCTGCACTGACTGAATGGATTGAGTCACAGGGTAGGAATGCATTTATGGAAATTGCAGTACCTGATGCATCCATTAAATTAGTTCAGGCCTGCGGACGATTAATTCGTAAAGAAACCGACACAGGCAAAATCACTCTTTTGGATAAAAGAGTCATCACTAAATTTTATGGAAAAAAAATCCTCAACTCCCTGCCGCCGTATAAACTAATGTTGAATGTTGAATTGAAATCAAAAACAAATCGACTTATATAAGCACTTCTATAAGATATTCAGATTAAAGGAAAGTCCGTATCAGAGCAGAGAATGTTTGATTTGTTCGGACTTCGTCAAATCACAAAACAAAACATTCTCTGCTCTGATACTCTGTATTTGTTGCTTAGGAAAAATTATTCAGATGGCAAATATTGCTTTTGCAGTTAATTCAACATTATCTTTCTCACGGCAGCTGAAAAACGCCAGAATAAAAAAGTAAAGACTGCAATATTTGTTATTGCAATCAGTGCAAACAAAGTATGCAGTGACACGCCATTATCAAGTAAAAGCATGGTTGCGATGGCTGAAAATACCATGAAGAGTGCGTTGGTAATATTGTTTGCAGCAATGGTTCTTGAGCGTGTTTCAATTGCACTGTGCTCTTGAAGAATAACGTACAGTGGGACAATGTATAATCCACCCGCAGCACCTAGTAATAGAACATCAATTAAAACATGAGCGGTTAAAGGTTGAAAAAACATAACTTTCCAGGAAACTAATTCAGAGGCACTGGCATTGTGATTAATGAGGGCCAACTGATCACTCACCCAATATAAGTCAAAAGCAATCAAGCTAATTCCAATAGCGCCAATGATTATCCATTTTATACTCTTGCTTAAAGTGACTGATTTACCCGCTATGATTGAACCAATTCCAATTCCTATTGAAAAAAGTGCCAATAATAATGTAATTACCTGCTCCTTAGCATGCAAAATATTCTGTGTGAATTCTGGTAAAGGTAGTAACGATAACATTGTTGCCCCAATGAACCAGAACCAGGAGATAGCAATAATAGCACCTAAAATCAAACGAGACTTAAATGCTGCAACAAGAATATTCCATGTTTGTGAAACGATATTAAATTTAATAATTAATTGCTCATCAGCAGAAGGAGCAGATGGTATTTTTCGACTGCTTATCCAACCTAGAACAGCAACACTTATCACTAAAGCACTGACATAGATACGTCCAAAGTCTTTATCCATAATGAGGATACCACCCACAAGGGTACCTAATAAAATAGCAAGGAAGGTCCCCATTTCAATAATCGCATTGCCCTTTAATAATCCATTTTCAGATAAGTGTTGAGGTAAGATACTGTATTTTACTGGTCCAAATAAGGAAGATTGACACCCCATAAAGAATAAAACTGATAATAAAAACCAAATATTCTCAAAGTAAAATCCTAATGCAGCTAAAAGCATAATATTTATTTCACCAATCTTAATCATCCGTATCAGTTTCGATTTTTCAAATTTATCGGCTAATTGCCCTGCAAGTGCAGAAAAAAGAAAGAACGGTAGAATAAATATGCCGCCACTCAGCGGTATTAATAATTCAATCGATAGGCTTGTATAAGAAGCGGCATTAATGGTTACTAGTATAATTAATGCATTTTTATAAAGATTATCATTAAACGCACCTAGAAATTGAGTCCAAAAAAGAGGTGCGAAATATTGGCTGGAAAGTAAAGAACTAAAATTCATTGATATACCTATTAAATATGGCTAAATAGCGGTTCCGAAGTTATAAATAAATTCAAAGAAAATTTGCATAAGAGCAGGCAATATATTATTTTGCTCAGACTACGTCAAATCACAAAATAATAGATTGCCTGCTCTTATACTCCGTATTTACAATTCAAGAACAGCTAAGTAAAGAATCCATCTTCTTAGAAGGTGGTTTTGTTTTTATCCACTATAAGAGGACTATGCTTGTCCTATTAGAAGGCAAGCTGGTTATCCCAAGTTCAACGTTTAAAAATCTAATCGTTCTTGTTGCTTTCAAGTTTTTCCTGGAATTTTACAGACTTTCTGATCATTTCTGCATCAAGGCCAACGGTATCAACACAATAACCCTTAGCCCAGAAATGGTTACCCCAGTGTGAGAAAAGATTTTCCAGTCTGTCAGGAGTCACCCTACCTGATTTAGAAATGAAAAGAATGAGTTTTAGAAAGGCTAAGAAAGGTTGACTCAATTCAAACTATGAATAGAAATAACTCTATTTTATCAAGGGTTGATGAAATCTTGACGAACATAGCTATGCTTACTACTCTCGTTTTTCCTTAAACTTACTTTGTATAGTATTTAAGCACATTATTTTAAATATCTTCAGCTTCCATCGCAATGGCACCACATGGACATTCTGACTCACACATACCACAGCCCTTACAGTAATCATATTTAAATTCAAATCCTTTACCTGGACCTAATTTAGTAATGGCATTATCAGGACAAATACCATAGCAATTATCACATTCAAAACAATTTCCACAGGACATACAACGTCTGGCTTCATATTTTGCATGATCTTGGTCTAAGTCGCCAACCACTTCGGCAAAACCATTTTTTCTTCTGACCGCATCAAGGTGTGGTTGAATTGTACGAGGAGCATCGGAATAGTACCAGGGTTCCATTTTATCAAAAGTGGCCACTTCATTTTGTGGGGCAGGTTGATATGATTGGCCATTGAGCCAGGCATCAATAGCACGGGCCACTTTTTTTCCATGCCCTAAAGCAGTTGTCACTGAGCGTTGCGATGGTACTACATCTCCCGCTGCAAAAACGCCATCCAAGCCAGTTTTCATAGTATTATCGATTTGGATAGATTCATTGCTGATTTCAATTGGAGCGATATTTTCAAAAAGTTGTCGATCAATAACCTGACCAATGGCCAACACCAGCACATCAGCCTCAATGGATTCAACTTCACCCGTCTCAACCACAAAAGAATGTCCTGAATGATGCTCTTCACTTGTTTTTAATAACTCTAGAGTAATTTCACAGCCATTAATGGCTTTAATAGAGCGCAAGCTGATAATTTGAGCTCCCTCTTCTAAAGTTTCCTTGATTTCAAAAGGATGTGCACTCATATTGTCAATTTCCTGTCGACTTATCACCGTGACATCCTGAGCACCCATCCTTATCGCAGTTCGGGCAACGTCCATTGCCGAATTACCACCACCATACACAACCACTTTTCCAATGAGTTGGTTGGGGTTTTCATTTTCAGTATCTCGAAGCACTGTCAATGCATCAAGCACTGGAATGGATGACTGTCCTGGAAATGAAATAAAGTGTGATTGTTGTGCACCAATACCAATGACAACTGCATCGAAGCCACCCTGCTTTTTGGTTTCTAAAATATCTTTAACAGGATGATTGAGTTTAAATTCAACCCCCATCTTTTGAATTCGGTAAATTTCAGCATTGAGTTTTTCTCTGGGTAAACGGTATTTTGGAATTCCATAGCGCATCATCCCACCAGGTTTTTCAGAGGCTTCATAAATAGTAACCTGATGACCAAAACGTCGCAAATGATAGGCCGATGACAAGCCTGCTGGACCTGCGCCTATTACCATTATTTTTTTTCCTGTATCTTCTCCAGCCTTAAACTGCCAGTTATTGATAAGACCTTGCTCACCGATAAAGCGTTCAACCGAATTAATGCCAACGGGCAGATCCAGTTGACCTCGATTACAGGTATTTTCACATGGGTGATAGCACACTCTTCCCATAATAGCTGGGAACGGATTATCTTTGGTTAATAATTCCCAGGCTCCCCGATAATTCTTTTCTTCAGCAAGACTTAACCAGCCTTGTATATTTTCACCAGTGGGGCACGCTTTATTACAAGGAGGTAAACGATCGATATACACGGGGCGCATACTGCGCCAGCTACCTGTTTTATTCAGGTGACTGGTACCAACATCAAGGGTAATTGCAAAAGGTTTATGCTGAATAGTCATAATTTACTCTATGGAAGAATCTTCTTAAGTAGTTTTGATTGAATCATTAATAATTATAATAATTGATATCGCTTAATATTTTTTTCTGCTATTGCTCGGATTGTTTCCAATTGATCAACATTGGCTGGCTTTAATATATGAGCAAAGCGACGTTGTAATTGAAGATACTCTTCAACAGGCACTTGGTAACGAATTTTGGTCGAATTTGTCAAATCACCATGCTCTGCTTCAAATAAAGGCACTAGTCCTGATTCAACTCCTATACGTGCTAATTTAATGGTTTTTGCAGGTTCACTTCCCCAGCCTAATGGACATGGTACATTAATTTGAATATAACGAGCCCCACGAAAACTCATGGCTTTTTCAATTTTTCGTTCCAAATCGTGCAAATCATGCACAGAAGCAGTGGCCACATAAGGGATTTCATGAGCCATTGCAATGGCGGGTAAAAACTTACCCGTGGTAAATGAACTTCCAGGATGTTCGCCAACAGGCATACTTGTAGAAGTTCTGGCACCACCAGGCGTGGCACTTGAACGTTGCACCCCTGTGTTCATATAACCACCATTGTCATAGCAGATATACAAAACATCATCATTTCGATCAAACATTCCAGAAAGGCAAGCAAAACCAATATCAGTTGTGCCACCATCACCGCCTTGAGCTATAACCCGTGTTGTCGTATCCCCTTTTGCTTTGAGCGTAGCAGCAATGCCAGAAGCCACTGAAGCGACATTGCCAAACAAAGAATGAATCCAGGGGATAGACCAGGCAGTTTCAGGATAAGGAGTCGTAAAAACTTCAAGACAGCCAGTAGCATTAGCCGCAATTATTTTATTATCAGTCACTCTCATCGCCGTATCTAAAGCATAACGTGCTCCCAGTGCCTGACCACATCCCTGGCACGCCCTATGACCGGAATCAATTGAATTAGAGCGTTCAGAAGTCGCTTGTACTGTTCTAAACTCTTCATCTAGCAAGCGATTACCAACAGTAAATGTACCCGTTTGATAAAATTTTATCATTTGTTCATCAGTTGCGGGTTGTTCTTTCTTGGTCATTGAATAATACCTTTTTCTTTAACTGAATAACCTGTATATAAAATACTTCAAAAGCCTATTCATTTAATGCGTCTTAGAGGCTGAAACGACACCAATATCACGTAGAATATTTTCTGCGACAGGGCCAGATGATTGCTCTTCTTGCTGGCGTTTTAGTTCTCGAACGACTGTTGTGCCATCAAGATCCATAAACACTTCATCATCAAGTTCATTTTTATTTGCACTGTCAATGAGTTTACGTAATGACTTTTTAGTAATCGTTCGACCACCTAAGCCTCCAATAACGGATTTAATAATGAGCTTATCCCCGACAAATCGCTGGGTAGCCATATGAATTTCACTGGCTAAAATACCTCCCATACCAACAGCAAAGCTTTTTTCAAAAACGATGACTTGCTTGGCATTTTTTAGTGCATTACAAATGGCATTGGCTGGAAATGGACGAAAAGATCTTAAGCTTAAAATACCAACAGAATAACCTTCATTACGTAAATCATTTACTAAATCCTGCATCGTACCAATCACCGATCCCATGGCCACTAAAACAATGTCCGCATCTTCTGAAAAATAAGATTTGACCAGGCCACCCGAATCACGGCCAAAAATTTTGGCAAACTCTTTTGCTTGCTGCTCTATAATAGCCAGAGCCTCTTTCTGTCTATGATGAGCAAGATAGCGGACTTCAGTAAAGGCATCGGGACCCACCATTGCACCAATGGACAAAGGTGCTTCAGTGTCCAGTTTTTGTCTCGGCACAAAGGGAGGCAAAAATTGATCAACCTGCTCCTGTTCTGGCAAATCAACACGTGTGATCGCATGGGTTAAAATAAAGCCATCCATATTGACCATTACAGGTATACTTAAGGCTTCTGCCAGCTTAAATGCCTGTATATGCACATCAACAGCTTGTTGGTTGCTTTCTACAAACAACTGTATCCAACCTGCGTCACGAACAGACATTGCATCTGAGTGATCATTCCAAATATTGATGGGTGCACCAATTGCACGATTACCTAGTGTCATAACTATGGGCAAACCCAGTCCAGACGCATTATAAACTGCTTCCATCATATACAATAAGCCCTGACTCGCTGTCGCAGTATAGGTTCTGGCTCCAGCAGCTGACGAGCCAATACAAAAACTCATGGAAGCAAATTCAGATTCAACATTCTCATAAGTACAATTTTCTAATTGACCGCTTTTCACTAACACACTCAAATGTTCAACAATATGTGTTTGAGGTGTAATTGGATAACATGGAACAACATCAGGACGACAAAGTGCTATTGCTTTTGCAACAGCAATAGAACCACTCATTTGGTAAAGCATAATGATTTATCCTTATGTGTTTTCTAATTGTTTTATAATGAAATTATAACCTGCTGTGGTTGCAGCAATATTGGGTTCCGCAATTTTTTTAGGAAATTTACCACGAATGGCATCTTCAAGCGCAGGGATTTTGATCGTATTGCTCAGTGCTGCAAAGGCACCTAGTAAGACTGTGTTTGGCTTTGGTTGTTTAATATACTTAAGCGCTAACTCTGTAGCTGGCAGGGTCATAACATGATTGTTTGGGTATTGAGAAGTCACATCATCAATTCCCAGTTCTTCAGGGGTTTTGGAACTATTAATTAATAAGTAACCATCAAATTTAGCACCATCAAAAACATTAATCGCCTGAAACAGTGTAGGGTCTTGTATAATGAGCATATCAGGCTCCATCACAGGTTCACGAATGGTGATATTTGAATCACTGATTCGTGCAAAAGCCTGCACAGGCGCACCCATCCGCTCAGAACCAAAACTGGGGAAAGACTGAGAAAATTTACCTTCTGAAAATGCTGCAACTGATAAGAGTTCAGAGGCTGAAACAACGCCCTGCCCACCGCGACCATGAATTCGAATTTGAAACATATTCCAACCTGATTATGATATGAATAAATCGTGTAATCGAGATATGAATTAAAGTACAAATTCGTTAAAAAGTCTATTAAATTAAAGTTTATTAGTGAGGCTTGTGGAAAGAACCATTATTTTGCCAGCTCGCAGTATCTTGACAGAAATAGTTTTACCCTGTTTTAGTGAAGATAATTTCTGCCGTATCTGATTGAATGTTTGTGAATTATTATTAATAGTGACACCGAGCATTTCAAGAATAATATCTCCACCTAACAGAAAATGAGTATCATAAATTGTCGTTGGAATTGTGCCACCACGAAGTCCCATTTGATAAGCAATAGAGTTTTCTGCGACATGTTGGACTAAGTAACCCGCTGTTTGCGGCACATTTAATACAGTTGCCAGCTTGGTTATTATGATACCATCAAGACCACTCCAAACAGGTTTTTCTTCCAACAACAGTTTTTTTGACATATTCGATGTCACAGCAAAACCAAGTCCTTCATTGCCTCCTGAATGTGAAATAATATGGCTGACAATCGCAACGACTTCACCATTTTCATTAAACATTGGCCCCCCAGAGTTTCCTGTATTGATGGCAGCATCTGTTTGAATGAGTTCGCTCATTCCCATTTCAGTATCCAGATCTCCAGGTTTATAACGGGCACTAACGATGCCTTTGCTAATCGTATGACTATAACCATAGGGAGCACCAATGACAAAAATTTCATCGCCCACTAAAACCTTATCAGAATCCCCTAAAGTAGCCACTTTGAGCTCCCTTGGTAATCGTTTAAGTTGAATTAATGCTACATCCGCATGAGGAACTGATGACAGTACTCGAGCAGGGATTATTTTGCCATTTAAAAACTCAACTTGCACTTTATCTGCCGTATGAACCAGGTGTGATGCGGTCATAATTTTACCGTCGTTGCTGATAACAACACCTGAACCAATATTCTTTTTATTGTTTTTGTTCTGATCTGATTTGAGAGGAATTTGTTTAGTGTTTTTAGTATGGATGACGACGACAGACGAGTTCACTTGTTCAAAAACTGGATT
Organism: Gammaproteobacteria bacterium; assembly: GCA_016744395.1. Taxonomy (GTDB): domain Bacteria; phylum Pseudomonadota; class Gammaproteobacteria; order GRL18; family GRL18; genus GRL18. The sequence continues at coordinate 36,994 of JADGEK010000033.1, forward strand.
GAGTGAATGGCCAAAACTAATAGTGGGTATGAGTAATACGATTAAAATTTTAATGTTCACATTAATATTCTCTAGCATTGGGCAAATTGTTTATAAAATTCAGGCATTCCTTTTAAACCCGCATGCTTATAGTCTTTAAGAAGTGTGTCGATTATTTCATCATTGGTACTCTCTTCAATATCACTCTCATTTAAAGAAAAACAGCTTAAGTAGCCATAGTATAAATAATCATACAGTTTTCTCAGTGAAATCTGGTGTGTTTTACCTGAATATTGAAACAGCCAGTCACTGAAAGTTAAAAAACGTTCAAACGCCTGTTCAGCCAGCAAAAGCTTAAGTGTGTGTTTAAAATGTCCTGAATTGGCAATAAGCTCCCAATATCGAGCAAACCGACTGACTCTTTGGATTAAAGAAAAATCAATAGAGCTGGTCGATAAAATGCTATACGGTGAAGACGAATCATAAACCATTTTATAGTCAGTCGTATGGCGTATTACAGGAGTACCCCTTAAACGCTTCAAAATACCCAGTTGAATATCATGTGGTTCTAAAGTATATAATTGATTAAAGCCACGAGCAAAACTGAGCAGATCATCACCTGGTAAAGCAAAAATAAGATCGGCATGTATATGAGCATTAGAATGCATTTTTAACCATTTTAAATTATCAACAGTTTTTAAGTTGTCTTGCTTTCGACTGATCAGTTTTTGAACCTCTGGATTAAAACTTTGTACACCAAGTTCAAATTGCAAACACCCTTCTGGAAACAATGAAATGGCTTCTTTTAATGCTTCAGGCAGTCGATCGGGGATGATCTCAAAATGTAAAAATAGCCGTTCATCTATTCTTTCAAGAAAAAAATAAAGAATTTTTAAACTGGTTTCAATTTTAAGATTAAAAGTTCTGTCAACAAATTTAAAGTTTCGGGCACCGCGATCGTATAGTTTTTCCATTTCATTAAGAAAAATATTAATATCAAAGGGTAAAGATGTTTTATCCAATGCTGATAAACAAAATTCACATTTAAAGGGACAGCCTCTTGAGGCTTCTACGTACAACACTCTATTTGCGATGTCTTCATCTGTATAATACTGATAAGGCAGTTCAAGCTGATCCAGTGATGGTTCTTGAAAATGAAAAACTTTATCGATGGTCTCTGTAGGAACTGAATCATCACTATTTTGCTTCAATAAATGACGACATAAATGCAAAAAAGCAGTGTCAGCAGCCCCTTTAATCAGATGGTTTGCCAGAACAAAAATTTCTTGTTCCTCACATTCATAACTGACTTCAGGCCCACCGATGACAATGACAATCTCTGGTGCAATTTGTTTTAATAAACTGACGACTTTTGTGGTGTGTTCGACATTCCAGATATAAACCCCAAAACCAATAATTTTAGGTTTAACTTGAAGAATTTTTTCAACAATATCTGCGGGTCTTAAATGACTGGTAAATTCTAAAATTGAGGTATGAGTCTGTAACTCATCTAAATTTGCATAAAGATAACGAAGCCCAAAAGCCGCATGAATATAGCTGGCATTGATGGTAGTTAACAGAATATCAGACTGTTTGGAGATCATACTTCAAATCTCCTGAAGTGGATTTAAAAGACAAGGGAAGAAAATAAAAACTGTATTGAAATTCTAAAGTTCACAAAGCGCCTGTCAATGCGCTCTGTGGACTGGTTTAAATCTGCTTTCTATTACTGAGCAGGTTGTGCCGCAGGTTGCTGATATGGATTATTTCCGTAACCATAAGGATTACCGTACTGATTACCATATTGGTTACCATAAGGATTGCCGTACTGGTTACCATAAGGGTTGCCATATTGAGGCTGTTGCTGGTAATAGTTGTTTTGAGGCTGCCCATACTGATACCCATAAGGGTTATATGCTTGAGCAGGTTGAGCCACAACTGCATCCGTCGTCTCAGCAACTGTTTCAACGACATCGACAACTGGAGCTGCCACTGCATCCGCCGCTTGTTTAGCCGCATTCATCGCTGGCATCATCATTGAAGAAACAGAAGACGCTGGTGTAACAGGTTCAGGAGCAGCTTCTACTACTGGGACAGCAACTGGTTCAGCATTAATAACGGGAGCGGGAGCAGGAGTAAGAGCAGCTTCAACGACTGGAGCTGCTGCTTTTTCTTCAACAGGAACAACAGCCGTTGTCACTACTGTTTTTTGCTCAATTTTTTCTACAACCACTGCTGCTGGCGTTTCTTCAGTGGCAGGAATTTCAATCATGGGCTTTATTTCAACCGATTTTATCTTTTCAATACTGACAACGACAGGTTCTAAGGCGGGTTCAACTGCTGTTTCTGAAGCCACAGGCGTTGTTGAGCTATTCGAGCCATAACGCTGTTCTTTATCATAGGAAATATAAAATCCCATACCCACAATCAATGCAAGCATAATGATATAAAAGCTCATATCTGATGATTGTCCAGAATCTGAAGTACTATTTTGAGATGAAGATTTTCCATCATTCATAGCTCCCATTTTATCAAGAGTGTCATTTAGTTTTTCACTGGTTTGTTTATCCATGTGTCTCTCCATGTCAAAGACTGTCATTTAAGTTTTAAATTTAGAATTCTCTAATACTATCCTAATTAGCTTTGAAAAGTAAAGCTTACTACCTGTGAAATCAATACATAATAAAAAGCACATGGTGATTATGTACAATAAGTCTTAAAGTATTTGATTAACCGTAATCGTTAAACTGATTGAATGCATTTCACCTGGGGCTAAAAGCAACTGATTTTTTGACACATTTGCAGGCTCAATACACACCATTTGTAACCAGGCATCATTAGACATATCAGACATCGATGTCGATTTTTCCTGCCATGGGTTCCATATCACAGTTGAACTTGAATTCTCTTTTGAAATGATTATCTTTCGGCCAAAATCAGGATCAGTAAGAACAATATCACTATGAGTATCAACAAAGACTCTATCAGTCTCACGGTCAAATTTAAGCACCGCTTCATCAAAAGAGGATTTTTCCCCATTTAATTTATCATGGAAAGTTGTTTTTTCTAATCCCTGAATATTCACATTTCTAATATTACTGATATTAAAATAACTGTGTAATGCATTACTGATGGGTACTTCCTGCTGGCTGTGGTTAATTGAAATTAACTCAAGTTTTAAAACATCAGTTATTGTGATTTTCAATAATAATTGACAGTTAAAATGATTCATTACTTTTTTATATTGCAAACACACATCGTCACATGGCATTTTGAGGATCACTTCAGTTCCGCCTTCCTTCAGTGTTTGAGTCGATTTAATATCCCAATACACAATTCTGGCAAATCCATGCGCAGGTAATGTGGCGTCAACAGATTGTGAGTTATAATCCCCAAACCATGGCCAACACAGCGGTATTCCACCACGAATTGCTTTATTTTGCATAAAAACAGCCTTTCTACTCAGCCAAATAACTGGCTCACTTTGATCATGAGGCTTATATTCTAACAACTGTCCTCCATACAAACTGATTGTTGCAGTCGCATAGTGATTATTGACTTTAATCACAGGAAACCCAGGACTAATTTCATCAAAACATAATTGTTCACCCAAAGAAAATTTCTGCATTAATTCTTTATTCATAATTCAATTGATTTCAAATATTTAAAAAAAAGGATAAAATGATTAGTGTTATTATTAACCAGAATAATCAAAATACAAAGGACATTAATGATGAAGTACATATTAAGGAAATTGCTTATATCGATACTCATTTTTTCCCCCACTCTGGTACTGGCTGATATTGCACTTCTGGTTCATGGCTACCATAGTTCAGGGCACTCATGGCGATATAATGGTATTACGACACTTCTCGCTTCTAATGGATGGAATGATGCAGGTTCTTACACTCCAGAAGGAAATCTTGTTTATTATGGTCATTCTTTAAGTAAAACAGGCAAACACTTGGTCACGGCTGAATTACCTTCTGAGGCCCCTATCGATATACAGGCAACTCTATTAAATCAGTACCTTGACGACATCACCCAACAGTTTCCAGAGCAAAGAATTCATTTAATTGGACATTCTGCTGGCGGACTTGTGGCTCGACTTGCACTGGTTAAAAATTTCTCACAAAATAATAACTATAATGTTGCTCAATTGATCACTATCGCTACCCCGCATTTAGGCTCTCCTATCGCCAATATGGCAGAAAAAGCATCGGATACCCCTATTGGTTTTTTTGCACCACTCATAGGAGCCAATGAGATCAATAGAGCAGAGCAACTGTACAAACAACTCGGCAATGAAGACAAAAATCATTTTCTTCTATGGCTAAACCACCAGGCTCATCCTCCAATGCATTACACTTCAATTATCAGAGCAGATGGTTCTATTCTTAATGGTGACTGGCTTGTGCCTTCTCGTAGCCAGAATATGGCTTTTGTATCTGCCATTGGACGGAATGCACAAATTATTTTAACGCCAGGAGAACATCATCTTAAATATGCTGATGGCTTTATCTTGAGAAGATTATTGCCTTAAATGATTATCCATCAATTCTTTAGGTTATTGATTTTATGTTAAATACCATTCTTTAAAAAATGCTATCTGACAAGGGTTTCATTTTCCTCTATAATCCAGCTATCTAAACAAAGCTCTTACTACCATCAAAGGAACAAGTCTTGTATGTCACAGAAAAGTAAGTATTTTCAGGATGTTGAACAGTATCGAGAAGATATGCTGATTAAAACTGAACTTTGTGGTGAACCCATGCAATTTAGTACCACCTGGGGTCTATTTTCTCCGCGGGCAATTGATGAAGGTTCAAAGTTAATGTTGGATTACATAAAAGTCAATGATGACGATAATTGTTTAGACATCGGTTGTGGCTACGGTCCTCTTGGCCTCACTTTGGCAAAACTGGCGCCAAAAGGAAAATCCATTCTCATTGATAAGGATTTTGTGGCTATAGATTACACGGTTAAAAATATCAAACTCAATCGTCTGTCCAACTGTGAAACGTTTTTGAGCAATGGCTTTGATCACATTGGCTCACAAAAATTTAATCTTATTGTTTCTAATATCCCAGCAAAAGTTGGCAATGAGCTGTTAAGCTTGTTTTTAATTGATGCTTATAACCATCTTGAGCCTGGAGGACGTTTTTATGTGGTCACCATTACGGGGATCAGAAAATATATTGAGCGTTCTTTCAAAGAAGTTTTTGGAAATTATAAAAAAATTAAACAAGGAAAAACCTATACTGTTGCAATGACAACCAAGCATTAATAATAAATAGACCTATAATAGTATTACCTGTTACTAAAACTCAGAGTGTTTTATGGATCTCAATTTAAACCGAACTTTTTATATAAAAAATCTCACTGCCTATTTAAAAAAATTTTCACTTCTCCTATTAAGCCTACTGGTACTCATTTCATGTTCTGATGATACCGAAACAAAACCTTCAAGCAAGCAAGAAATCAGTGAAAGTAAAATAATTACTCAGGATATTAACAATAGGATTATCCCAAAAGAGTCCATTATATCTGGTCATGAAACACAAAGTCTAGCTGACTGGGATTCAATTATAAAATCAGGAAAGCTACGAATAATTGTACCTCACTCCTTTCAGTACAACGACTTTCTTCCTAGAGAATCAAAATCTTACAACAATGAATTAAAGTTAATTCTAAGGTTTTGCGAAGATAATAATTTGACTCCAAACTTTATTTCTAGCAAACATTTTTCAAATATGCTGCCACTACTTAATGAAGGAAAAGGTGACATTGTCGTAGCCAATTTAACCATCACTGAAAATCGAAAAGAAAAATTCAACTTTACGATACCCGTTGATCACAGTACTGAACAATTAGTTGTCTCAAACTTATTTGAAAAAAAAATATCAATTGAAACTTTAGATAGTTTAAAAATTGGTGCTCGTGAAAACACTTCATTTTGGGATACTCTTTCTAAGATCAATCAAAAACACATTAAAGGCGACCGACAAGATCTACAAATTATCAAGTTAGATGACCAATTATCGGCTGATGAAAAGTTTAACCTGATTGTATCAGGTAAAATTGACGCTGTGATTGAAGACAGTAATCGTCTCGCCTTATTTAAAGAGTATCGTAATGATATTAAAACGGTACTCAATTTGGGAGAAGAAAGGCCAATAGCATGGGCAGTGCGTAAGAAAAATCCCGACCTGCTCAAACAACTCAATCGTTATATTAGAACAGAAAAATTACTCCAACATCTTCCAGACAGACGTTTAGGTGATTTTGATAGTATCAAGCAACGTCGTCAGCTAAGACTCATTACCAGGAACAATGCTTCAACTTATTTCCTTTGGAAAAACAAATTAATGGGCTTTGAATATGAACTACTTAAAGAATTTACCAAACAAGAAAAAATTAACCTTAAAGTCCTGGTTGCTAATGATTTTCAACAAATGACTCACTGGTTAGAACAAGGTTACGGTGATGTCATTTCTGCCGGACTCATTCAAACACCAGAGCGTTCAAAATTACCCATTTCGTTTTCAGCCCCTTATTTATTTGTGCAAGAAGTCATTGTCCAAAGAAAAGATGATAAAGACATAACATCCATCCAAAATCTTGATGGTCGAACTTTTTTTGTAAGAAAAAGTTCGACCTATTGGGGTACTCTTCATAAGATACAAAATCAATTACGCAATGAAAACAAACACTTTACAATCAATGCAGTGCCTGAATCGATGGAAACTGAAGAGATCATCGCTAAGGTGATTGATGGCGAATATGATCTCACTTTAACTGACTCCAATGTGATTGCCATTGAAAAAAGTTGGCATAATCAATTAAAGGCTTCCCTGTCTTTAACTGGTGAACGAGGGCAACGATGGCTGGTTAGAAATACCGATAAACAACTCTTAATAAAGTTAAACCAATTTATAAAAAAAGAATATAAACAATTGTTTTACAATGTAACTTATAATAAATATTTTAAAAATTCACGACAATTATTTGATGCAAAAAAACGGGACAACAACAATAAATCCATATCAGCTTATGATGATCTCATTAAATCCCTGGCTAAAGAATATGATTTTGACTGGCGTCTGATCGCTGCACAGGTTAACAAAGAAAGTCAGTTTAATCCAAAAGCCAAGTCATGGGCTGGAGCGAAAGGTCTTTTACAGGTCATGCCAAGAACAGCTAGAGAAGTCTCTATTAAAGATCTTGAAAAGCCAGAAAATGGTTTACGAGCTGGAATTAAATATATGAGATGGATAGACGATCAATTATCAAGCGAATTACCCGCAGATGTTCAGGTTTGGTTTTCTTTAGCCGCCTATAATGCAGGTTTAGGCCATCTTAAAGATGCTCGAAATCTGGCAACCAAAGAAGGTCTCAATGCCGATCGTTGGTTTGGTCATGTTGAAAAAGCTTTTTTATTATTGTCAAAACCCCAATATTATAAAAAAGCACGTTATGGCTATGTCAGAGGTACCGAACCAGTATCCTATGTAAAACATATCCAGGCACTATATGAGCTCTACAGTAAAAAACACACAGATGAGGCGTAGCGTGACAAGCGAAGTCAATCAAACACAGAATACCTTACCAAAAAATGAAAGCTTTTCATTTAACCAAATCATCACCTCTGCCTTTAAGTATAAAAAACAGCTCATTTATGCCAATATTATTGCCATAATTGCAGCCCTGCTCTCTGTCCCCATCCCATTGATCTTGCCATTAATGGTTGATGAAGTGTTACTTAATAAGCCTGCTGGCGCAATTGCTGCAATGAATACATTTTTGCCAGTGAGTTTTCAAACGGCCATTTTCTACATCATCACGGCATTAATATTTTCTGTATTTTTACGTCTCTGCTCAGTCGCACTCAATGTCTGGCAAATGCGTATTTTTACTATTTTGGCTAAATCCATTACTTTACAAATGCGTGAAAAACTTTCTCATTATCTGAAGAGAATTGCGATCAGTGAATATGAAACCATTGGCAGTGGTGGCTTTGCCTCTCATTTTATTACGGATATAGAAGTAGTTGATCAATTTATAAGTGCTACTATCAGTAAGTTTATTGTTGCTGTTTTATCTATTATCGGGACTGCAATCGTTCTTTTGTGGATTGATTGGCAGCTCGGTATGATCTTACTCATTTTCAACCCCATCGTTGTCTTTATCACCATCCGCATGGGGAAAAAAGTAAAAAAGCTAAAACTTAAAGAAAACAATGCAATCGCTTTATTCCAACAAGCATTGGTCGAAACTCTGGATGCCATTCACCAGGTAAGGGCTGCCAACCGAGAAACTCATTACATACATCGTTTAATTGATCAAGCAAGCCAGGTGAAAAAATATTCCATTGCCTATTCTTGGAAAACAGATGCTGCAGGTCAGCTTTCTCATGTCGTATTTCTTTTTGGTTTTGATGTATTTCGTGCCGTCAGTATGATTATGGTTTTCACATCCGATTTATCCATTGGACTCATGTTTGCTGTTTTTGGTTACCTTTGGTACATGATGGGCCCAGTGCAGGAAGTTTTAAATATTCAGTATGCTTATTTCAGTGCAAAAGCCTCTATCAATCGATTAAATAAGATATTTGCTTTGGAGCAGGAGCCTATTATTGAAAATAAAATCAATCCCTTTAAAAACCAGAAAACCATTGCCATTGAGCTTAAACATATTTGCTTTAAATATCCTCTAAAGTCCAAAACAGAGAACATAATGCCTGATGAGGACTCAAATTCAGAAAATGATTACATTTTAAAAAACCTGTCTCTGACCATCAATAAAGGTGAGAAATTGGCTCTGGTTGGCTCAAGCGGTGGTGGAAAATCAACTTTGATCCAAATTTTACTGGGCCTCTACCCCATCGAATCAGGGGATATTCAATTTGATAATGTCCCAATTTCAGAAGTTGGTTTTGAACTGGTGCGTGAAAATACTGCTGCAGTCTTACAACACCCTGTCCTTTTTAATGATTCCGTTCGTGCAAACCTTTGTTTAGGCAGTGAATTGAGTGATGATAAGCTATGGCATGCTCTTGAAATTGCACAACTGGATAACACGATTAAAAAGTTACCTGAACAACTCGAAACCATGGTTGGACGTCAGGGAATACGCTTATCTGGTGGTCAAAGACAACGCCTGGCCATTGCACGCATGATATTAACCGAACCTAAACTTATCATTTTGGATGAAGC
>JADGEK010000130.1 GCA_016744395.1 Gammaproteobacteria bacterium
TAGAAAGTCACTTGGCTTTCAAACACCTTTCCAGGCAATGCAAAAGTCATTTGCAAGAACTGGAATTTCCTGTGTTGCACTTCAGAGTTGAATCCGCGTATTTTATTGAAGAGTAGATAAGAATATTAAAAATTCTACGTTACGATACTGATTAGATATATAATATTTTACTTATAACCATCACTTTTATATAACTCTAAGAAATTCATCTAAGAATAAGTATAGACTGAATAATTAGTTCTATTTAGAGAAGTTATTATCGATGATGAAATATTAATTTTCATGAATTAACAGTTATTTTTAATACAATACCAACTTTTAATTTAGATAATTTACATGAATATACAATATCTTATATTTTCAATCCGATTAATAGAAATACGAGTTTGTAGAAATCTAGTTACACATTGACAAAATTATTCAGTCACTCAAATGCAATTTTTATTTGAGATTTTTCTAATGCAAACAGGACGTTATTCATAATCTTGTTTATATCTGAAAACCTTCGTTTAGCTTCCATCATTTGTGTTTGATTTTGAACAAATTTTGAGCCATCCAGTTCGTGCTGACAGTTTTTTATTATTTCACCAGCAGATTGAGTAGTAGTTTCTAAATGAAACTGAAAACCCACAACCTGATTATTAATGATAAAGCCTTGATTTTTGCATGCCTGACTCGATGCAATAGGAATAGCACCTATCGGTAGCTCAAATGTTTCTCCATGCCAGTGAAAAACTTCAGTCTGCTCTGGAATGGATGATGACAATATCGTATTTTTAAGTTCATCGGCACGCTTGATTTGAAACCAACCAATTTCTTTATCATTATTCTTAATCACCTTTGCACCGAGAACACTCGCAATTAATTGTGCACCAAGACAAATCCCAAGAACAATTTTTCCAGCATCAATGGCTTCTTTTATAAATTCTTTTTCCTGATTTAACCAGGAATAAGATGATTCATCATTAACGCCCATTGGACCTCCCATAACAATCAACCAGTCAAAGTCATTGATATCAGGTAGTTCAGCTTGTAAATACAATTGTGTAGCACTGATACTATGATTTCTTGATGATAAAAAAGATTCTATGCTGCCTAGCCCTTCAAAAGGGACATGTTGCAAATAATGGACTTTCATTTTCTAACCTCATATTGATAAATATACTCAATCCTAAAATTTACTTTTCATCTAAAAAATACTGTATTGTACGTATGACACGAGTGATTAATTCTTTAATTTCATCATCTGTCATAATAAGGGGAGGTAATAGTCTCAATGTATTTGTTCTGGAAACATTGAGTAAAATCTTTTCATATTTCAACCCATACTTAACCAATGATTGGCAGTCACGGAAGAATTCAATGCCAATCATCATACCCTGTCCCCTAAATTCTTTAATACCAGGTTCATGAGTAAACACAGATTTTAATCGGTTCAATATCATACACCCAGTTTCTCTGGCACGTAGAACTAAATTTTCTGTTTCAATAATTTGCAGCACGGATAAAGCGGTCTGACAGGCCAGAGGATTGCCACCAAATGTAGAGCCATGTTTTCCTACCCCAAAGTATTTTGAGGCTTTTCCTGTGACTAGACAGGCACCAATAGGTAAGCCATTACCCAGTGCTTTAGCCAGCGTAATAACATCAGGTTGAATTTTTAATTGTTCAAAAGCAAACCATGAGCCAGTCCTGCCCAGACCCGTTTGAATTTCATCTAACATTAATAGCCATTGATGTTGATCACACAGTTTTCTAAGCTGTTGCATATATTCTTTTTGAACAACTCTGACACCACCCTCACCTTGTATTGGTTCAATGAGAACAGCAACAATATCACTTTCTTGTTGCGCAATTTTTATTAGCGGATTAATGTCATTAATGGGCATCCGTATAAAGCCAGGGAAAAGTGGTTCAAAACCAGATTGAGCCTGAAAATTATCGGTTGCACTCAAAGCCGCCAATGTACGACCATGAAACGCATTTTCCATCACAATTATTTTTGGTGACTCAATACCTCTTTTCTTAGCATGCAGTCGAGCTAATTTAATAGCAGCCTCATTGGCTTCAGCACCCGAATTGCAAAAAAAAGCACTTTGCATCCCTGATAATTCACACAGTTTTTTACCAAGACGCTCTTGAGTTTTAATTTCAAATAAATTTGAGGTATGAATGAGTTTCTGTGCTTGTTTTGAAATTGTTTTTGATATGATGGGGTGAGCATGACCTAAATTAGTGACGCCAATACCACTGATAGCATCCAGGTAATTATCTCCGTTATTATCTAAAAGCCAGCAACCTGCTCCCTCTTCAAAATTAATGGCTAATCGCTTATAGACTGGCATCAGGAAAGAGTCATTAATCATGACTTGTTACTCTGAACATCCAGATAATAAATGGGTTTACTGGCTAATAACTTCACACCACTATTGCTGCTTTCATATATTTGTTTTACGTCCTCTGAGATGAATATTTGAATATCATAATCCTGATCATCTGAAAACAACGATAAAACATGTGATAAGGATTCATCCACCCAAGGTACATCGATATCAATTGCACACAATGCTTTTCCTTTTAATGTGACTTCCACACGATAACGCTTTGCCATTTTTATTTCCTACATTAAGAACACCATTCTTGTGTCTTATTGTTAAGTTGATTATTTTTCTGGACCAAGCAGTCTTTGTGACCAGCATTCAATTTTTTGGTTGACCATTCGGCGTTTGAGGATCCCTTTCCATTTACCATTGATTGGTAAATGTAAGGCTTCATTTATTTCAACGGGATCCAAGTTTTTTTGAAACATTAAAAGCATAAGGCGATGCATTGTCCAATCTTGCCAAGGGCGATGAATGAGTTCTAATTTATCATCTTGTGCAATTGTTCCTGGTTTTAATACTTTGAAATACCAACCTGTTTTAAGAGTATCCTGAAGCCTTTTGGCCATATCAGGCATTTCGAAGCGATCATTTAATTTCCAACAGGGCTGACGGCCCTGAGATACTTCCAGAAGTAAATCATTCACTTGAATTTGATCACCAATACAAATTGTTTTTTCTGTTATTCCTATCGAGCTGATATTTTCGCCAAATGCACCTGGCTGTTCAAAAAGTTTCCTGTTGCCAAGAGCTGACTGCCAATAGGCATAATGCTCAAAGGGATAAATATGAAGTGCCTTTTCAGGCCCTCCATGGACACGTCGATCGCCTTGCTCATCACCCTCAATACCATTCACACTGACTGCACAGCGTCCTTGTAGTGGATGTTTATCAATAGCACTCATACTGCCTGGTCGTGTAAAACGGGAGGCTTTGCCAATTAATATTTCCTTGATGCTGCCTATTTGCGTGGAAGTCATGACTCATTTTCCTGAGGATTGCTCCTAAAATGAAATGAATAAAGATCATCTATTGACTACATTGTACTAGTACAATATAATTTTTGTATGAATACATTATATAAAAATATCAAGTCTGCCGTCAAGCTGGTTGAAACAATCACGTCTGAAATACGCTCAAATAAACTCAAACCAGGTGATTCTCTGCCTTCTGTGCGACAATTTGCACAGCAGTTAGGCGTAAATCCCAATACCGTTGCCAATGCCTATTCAAAACTTCGTGATGTAGGATTAATCACGACTCAGGGGCGTTCAGGTACAAAAGTGGCTGAACAACCTTCCATATTTGATACAGGCGGTGCCATTCCACAGGGTTTGTTTGATTTGTCTAATGGCAATGTTGATAAAGAACTGTTACCAACATTACCCTTGATAACAAATGAATATCTGAATCTGACCAGCGGTTATGATGCCCAGGAAGATTTAAATGAATTAGTGGCTCTTGGAAAAAAATGGAATCAAGCTCAGAAGCTTCCTGATTCATCGATCTCTATTTTCTCTGGTGCACTTGATGTGATGGAAAGAGCATTAAGAGCTCATGTTCTACCAGGTTCAAAAGTCTGGGTGGAGGATCCCTGTTGGCCACCAGTTTTGATGCTGCTAAATCACTTACGATTGAAGCCGATACCACTTGCAATTGACCAATACGGCTGTATTCTACCCGCTGAAAATGAGCAGGCATCTGCTGTTATTTTATCACCTCGTGCTCAAAACCCTACAGGGGTTTCAATGAGTGCAAAAAGAGCAAAACAATGGTCTGACTTCTTTGAAAGTCATTCCGAATGCTTACTTATTATGGATGATTTTTGGGGACCTTTATCATTAAACTCCTTGCCACAAATTAAAACATCCAGCCACTGGATATATATTCTTTCATTAAGCAAATCATTGGGGCCCGATCTTAGAGTTACACTCGCCAGTGGTAGTGAAATGACAATGAATGCAATGCGACGTCAACAACTTATAGGGCCCAGATGGGTCAGTCATTTATTACAGAAAGTGGCTTATACATTATGGAAACAGACAATGAACAATGGCGGCTTAGATAAGGCAAGAGATTCCTATTACTCCAGACAACAGTCAGTCATATCATATTTACAGGATTCAATGAACTCACAACTTTCTTTATGTGAAGGAGTCCATCTCTGGATACCAGTAAATTCGGAAGTCGCTGTCGTGCAAAGCATGGCAGCCAAAGGATGGGCAATACAGGCTGGTCAACCTTTTCGTCTTAAAAGTCCCCCAGCTGTCAGAGTCAGTTTAGGAAATGTGCGAACAGAACAATTAGTTTCATTAGGACAGGATTTAATGTCCTCGATAAATGCTATGGGCTGGCAGGAAGGTCAGGTCTAAGCACACCAAGCGATATAGGGCCCTAATCAGACTAATAATCTCCCAGATTTGGGCTGGGAGATTATTAAACAATTAATTCGTCATAAACATCAGGAAGTTCTAATTTCTGTACTTTGAAAAGATATAATCATCGTCTTTTTGTGGTGCATGACATCCAAAGCAAGAGACTCCTCCATCTTTAGTTAGTCGGCTGGTTTGACTGCTTTGAGCAAAACCTTCAAAACCCCAACCTCCTGTTTTCAGATATTTTTTTGAGTCTTTATGCATAACACCAAGCAGTTTTCGACTTGTTTCTGTGATGGTCTTGTTCTGATGCTTATAGCCCAGGAGATCGAAAGCGAATACAGCACCATCTAAATAGTGCCCTTTTTTCAATCCTTTTATTGCTTTCTCATTACCATAAATATGATGAATGCCCTCAAAGGGATTAGCTAAAGGATGTCCAGGCTCAATCACCATGCTTTTCACATGAGACCAATTACGATAATCCTTTGGATAAGGAACTTTCTCATCAGCATAACTATTGGCTGAAGAGAATGTGAATAAACTGACCGCTAATACAATTTTTTTTAAATTCATTGTTCTATACCTCTAAAAAATGGGTGAAGGGCTACCTCCCATCTGAAAAATGGCATAACCCTGCGTTAAAATTGATTCTTCAATTTCAGGATAAGCAATTATTAAAGTACTGATCAGAACAACAATTCTGCGTCATATTTGTACTATAACTTCTGCTTTATCCCTCACTTCAGATCATTCATTGATGCGCCAAAATTGATATGGAAAACAGCACCATCAAGTAGTAACGCTGGTACGGATTTAACCCCCGACTCTTCTGCTTCTTTAATACGAGATGAATCATCGCCAAGATGAACAACTTCAATATCAAAACGTTTAGTGTCTAGAGCTTCCAGAACTTGCTGTTCTGCACTAATACAAACTGGGCAACCCGCATGATAAAAAGTGACTTTTTTCATCGATTTATTTCCTTTATTAAATTAAATTTCACGCATAGTATCGTATCGATACTATATTAATTATAAACACAGTAAATTCTACTTGTCAATATAGTTTTTATTCGATACTATAAAGTTAATGAAAACTAAAGAAATATATGATTACCTTGAACGTCTTAGCAACCTGCTCAGAAACGAAGAACGACGTGAAGGCATGGACTATGGCCTACAACCAGTACAGTTGGAGGCATTGTATTATCTTTCGATTTGTAATCGATATTCAGATACCCCCATGGGTGTTGTTGACTATTTAGGACAGACAAAAGGGACTGTCTCTCAGAGTTTAAAGTTACTTGAGCAAAAGGGATACATTTCCAAGCATGCTAATAAGCAGGATAAACGTAGCATTCATCTGAAAGTAACATCGTCAGGGAAGAAACTAATAAAAACCTTAATACCCCCTCCTCTTATCACTAAGGCTTGCAATAATCTAAATGAAGAAGAGCAAAATCAAATAGAGATTGCACTAAAACAGTTACTTCAAACCATACAATTCTCAAACGGCATGAAGTCCTTTGGCGTATGTCAGACCTGTCGTTATAACCTGACAAAAAAGGATTGCAGTTTTTTTTGTGAGTTAACTGAGGAGCCTTTAAGCATGAGTGAAACTCAATGTATTTGCCGAGAACATGAGACAATAATTTCATAATTTGATGAAACTTCTTTAGCGAAAATCAACACTAAGCAAGAATTAATTGTTGTTTGATTATTATCAGGGATTCCACTCCGAGCAGCAATTACAAAGGAATGGATAGATTTAATTCTAAAAAGACTATAGGCTGTAAAAATAAGAGTGCAACTGCTCATAATTGTTAACCTACAATAATCATGGGAAAACTAATGATTAGAATAAATGACAATTAAAATATTCACAGTGCTTCACGAAAAAAAATAATAAAGAAATAGCTTTCGATTACTCATAATTATGAATAATCACTAAGTCCATATGATACTTAAAAAGTATTATTAAGCTTTATTACGCACAATTATAGTATATAATTTCCCCCACAACCAAGCCCCAATTATTAATGACACAAAAGCTATTAGTGCAACAGTAAAAACTAAGTACACTTTGTTAGAAAAAATCTGAGGAAAAATAAAATAAATTAATGTTAATAGGAAAACACAAGGCATTACAATGAAGCCAAAATAAACAAATCGTTTTTCGAGCCAACATTGGGTAAAAGGTTCTTGTTTTATTACAGCTCTAAAGCTGAGGTCACCAATAAAGTCTTCCAGAAACTGACCTGTTTCAGATTGTATTTCAGTTGATGAAAAAACAGCGAAACGTTCTTCATGTGAAGCTAAATTATAATCGTTTGACTCCCAGAGTTTCTTTATTGAAAGCTCTAAAAGCTTCTTTATTTCCAAGTTAGCCTCATCAGAGAACATACCATATTCATTAGGAATTTCACATAATGAATCTTCAGAATTTAAAATATTTAAGATGATAATTCCCAGACTTTCTCTAACGTCAGTATCATAGAGCTCAGGGTATTTTGAGCCAATTCTCTCTAATTCATTTAACATCTTTTTAAATATATCATTCATCTATTTTTAGCCTTATCATTTTAGAACTAAAACGCTTTAAACAGTTCTAAGCATTACATTAGTTAATATACTTTCATTTATACTTATATCAAAGAGTGAATATAAAATTCGTCCAACTCACATTTTCCAGAGTAACTCTATCTAATTCTATAACCACAAAATATATCGCTCCAAATTATAATATATTGCGATCGTTATTTTGTCAATAACAATCACAGCTACACATTCAGCTTGCATTGTAAGAATAACGTTCACTATATTTGCATTGACAACATATCGATCGATACGTACTATTACATTTACAAATAAAAAAGCCATTTATTATTATAGTTCACATATAAGTTTTAATTTTTCTGATGGCATAATTATAATGATTAGAAATGCACAATGTGCTAAAGCTAAAACACACACTAATAATTGGTGCAACACATATATTCATGTACTAAATGTGGATTACTTAAAAAATTTTATTACGTCTGAAAGAATAACAGTTTAGTTACCACGATTATCAGAACCAAAATAAATATGTGTGACAGTAGCTGCAAATAAAGATAAAATCACCTATTTTTCTTACATTCTTGCAGGTAAAAGTACTAATTTGGACTCATATTTTGAAAACTTGCATGTTAGTCCATTAAATCAATGCTCTAGCACTGGCACCATACTTTTTAAAAAAGCTGCACAGTATTATTTTTAACAAGCTACTCGTTCAGGTATATATTTACGAGTAAATCAAGACAATATTAAAGCACAACAGTTTTACAAAACTTGTGAGGCACGTAATTTTAAGGCTAGAAATATGGAACACGCCAGATGGAAGCAATGTGCCAAGCTATATATTTTATTAGGCACACTAAGAGAGTTAATACAAAATAGCTAACAGTTAAATACGTCGGAAACTCCCCCATTTTTCAGAGAAAAGATACGCACCACTGTCGACTGCTCATGAGCTGGGTCGTTATATACCCACAATACTAAATAAGGAAAGAATATGCCAAAAATTTCTATTAGCATTAATAACTCAAACCTGAAGCAAGCCGAGACTTTTTATATTGAAGCGCTCTGCTGGGACAGAACCAACTCCATTAGAAAATGTTGAGCGTGATTATCGTCGTCACTGGACACAATTAATTTGGACCTTCTGATCGAAAATATCGACCACGTTGTTAAGAAAACGCTTCAATTAGGTGGTCAACATGAAGGCGGCGAAAGTGGTGTTTGGTGTTCTATTGCATATTGTACAGATTCCTTTGATAATGGTTTTTGTGTAATCAATGAATAGATACATAACAAAATATAAACTCGAAAATAGCAGAAGTTCAGCCAATTTTTCTATTCCAGTGATTTTGGCAATGAGCCAAATATGAGTGTTTCTTTTAATTTAACCGTTAACTTAAAAATGAATATCGAATCTATTTATAATTATGTATTACTTTCAGAGAGTATGGCTACAAGTGGTCAACCTACTGAAGAAGAACTCTTTTTAATTGTAGACTCAGGATATGAAGTTGTTATTAATTTAGGCCTTGAGAATGAAGAGTACTCATTAAAAAATGAGGCATTATTTTTTAATAAAAGAAATATACAATATTTTCATATTCCAGTATTATTCCAAGAACCTAAGGAAAGTGATTTATTACAGTTTACAGAAACACTCAAAAAATACAGAGAAAAAAGAATATTTGTTCATTGTGCTGCAAACAAACGAGTTTCAGTCTTTATTGCTCTTTATCGAATAATAAACCTTGGTTGGCAAGAAACCAAAGCCTTAAGCGATATAAATTTAATTTGGGAGCCAAATAAAATATGGCAATCATTTATCAATCATCAGCTAACAAGTTCTAGCTCTTGTAGCTGATTAATAACAGCAATAAACTGTCTATTCACTACCAGCGTTGTAAGGAACAGAAAATTCTATAGATTCCCTATATTGTTTGTATTTCTTAAATATTTGAGTGAAGTAGTGATTTAAGTTATCACGGAATAAGAAGAGCACTAAAATTTAAAGTTCTTACCCAATTAGTTGTAACCAGCAACTTGAATTGTAAATTCATATGAACATCAACAATTCTAAGTTATTGATTGATATGGTCGGGACAGTAGGATTTGAACCTACGACCACCAGCACCCCAT